>JAFEAS010000188.1 GCA_018266315.1 Chloroflexi bacterium SZAS-1
TGGCGGCGTAGCTTCCGCAGGCGGTGGCGTAGCCTCAGCGGGCGGCGCGGGCGCAGCTTCGGCTGGTGGCGGTGTTGCCAGTGGGTCACGCCCTAGCCACAAGAACGTAATTTCAACCGTAGCCTGGTCGCCCTTGATGCCAAGATCGTCCCACCATACGCCATCGCCAATATCAACGGCGGTCGGGAAGCGTACTTTTCCTTTTTCGGCCCAGCCCTTGTTATAGCCATCGTAATACGCGGCATGATCTTCGGGCCAGCCAACCGGCAGATCTTTGAACCGTTCGCGGTTGGTATTCCAATAGTCGTCGTGCACGTTCCAGGGGCCAACATCATACACGGGGGCCACCGAGCTACGCCCATTGTAGGTGATGCGCACGGCATAATCGCTGGTGCCCTTTGGCGAAAGCGAGCGCCACGAGGGCAGTGATACAAAATGATCGTGTTTGGTGATGATATGGCCGTTGGCGGTGCGCCCACCAACCATGCCCATGCGTGTGGCGCGTAGCTTCCAGGTTGGTGCAACCGGCTCGTTATCGCTCATCGCGCTGAACAGGGCCGAGCCATGTTCGGGCACGATCTCGATCGCGCGCACGCTTGGTAAGGCGTGGCCATTGCCAAGCAGGGTTGCCCGGTATTGGGCAATGCGTACCGGGCGATCGAACGTGGCCCGACCGCCATTTGCAAGGTCGATTTCCCAGGCTGTCCAGCGCTGCCCATCGTTGCTGGCACGCACATCAATGCGCAGCGCACTGCCCGCCGGGGTATGTGCCAGGTAGCGAATCGTGAGCGCCTGAACGGGGAAGCTGAGCTGCTGCTGGGGGGAAAGAACACTGCCAAAGCGGGAAAATGAGCCGTAGATTGCTGGCGCAGGTGGTGCGGTGGGGGCGAGTGTTAAGGCACCATCGCTGCTGACTTGTGTATACTCATATAAGCCGGGTGGGTGAGCAGATGCTGTGGTAGCGGTGTGAGCAGATGCTGAAAGTGGGCTGGCAGCGATGCTAAATAGCGCTAGCAGCCAGGCTAGCCATACAGCACATGCGCGGTGCTCCCATCGTAACATACACGCCTTTTTCTTTAACGATAGCAACCAAAGGCGGGCACAACAGCTGTGCCGGGCGAACCGCAGCGGTGCAAGCAAAGGTGTGTATCATTGAAATAAGGCGTTGCAATGCGCTGCGCAATCGATGCTATCTCGGATGGTCGGTGTCGCTTTAAGTACGACTGCGCGATTATATCATATTTTTTTCAGTTGTCTATCAGATGATTACGAAGTAGTTAAGATTCGATTATGACGTAGTTATGCTCAGCGAGCGAATTTCAGCCAGGCTGTACCAGCAATTAGTCCTTTCGCTTACTCAAGCAAATTCTTCAGGTTCTTGGTAATGTTTTGCGCTCCGCGCAAAACATTACCAAGAACACAGAAAAAAGTACCGTGCTACCGCAGGCACATACACAAGGAAGCGAAAGTCCTAGCAATATTACTTGCCCCAGCTCAGGTAAAATTTGCGCGCGGGGCTGAACGAGATTACGCGCGGTGCGCTGCCATCGGCGCGCATGGCCCACACCTGCCAATCGGGGCTATTTTCTTTCGCCAGGTAGGCGATCCATCGCCCGTCGGGCGACCATACGGCGTTGGTGTGTGGGCCGGAACCGGCAGTGAGTTGTGTACTCCCGCTGCCATCGCTATTCATCACCATAATCTGGCGTTGGTCAAGGTTGTTCGCGCCGGCTGGGCTAGCAGTAAATATCAGGTGGCGGCTATCCGGCGACCAGGCTGGCAGATCTTCCTCGCGGTCGTCGGTAGCAGTGATGTTTATTGCAGTGCCATTCGCATCGAGCACAAAAATGTCCTGCGGTTGGCCTGGCCCGGCTGGTGCAGTAAAGGCCAGGCGCTGGCCGGGTGCCCATGTTAGCCCGCCAATGTTCTCGGGCGCAGCGGGAAAGCTTATCGCACCGCTATCGAGATCAACGATGGTTAGTTTCCAGCTATGCCCATCGCTACTCGTCGCCATCGCCATTCGGTGCGCATCGGGCGACCACGCCGGGTAGCGCGCCTGCCGCCCGCCGAGATCGAGCCGCCGGAATAGCGGGTTGCGAGCCGTGCCTATGTAAATATCTTTGTCGTGCGTCACACTTAATTGGTTGCCATCGGGCGACCATGCCGGGCTGAAGCTTAGCTGATCGTTTGTCAGCTGCTCGGGTGGGCGACCATCGAGCGTCGTCATCCACAGGTCGAAGCCACCACTACCGCGTTGCCCAAAAGCGAGCCTGCCAGTCGCCCCTGGCAATAGCCATTCCTGGCTGGCGGGCGGCACGGTAGGAACAGTATTGGCCGAAGTTGTGCCGCCTAGCCCGCCGAAGGCGCGCAAACCGAGCGTTCCTAACACAGCAATACCCAGAACAACGAGCACTACCAACCCAGTCATGGCCCCCGATGATTGGCTTGGGCGGCGTGGTGTAGTATCGGCCAGCGGCAGCGGGGTTGTGGCGCGTGGTTTTGCGGTAGGGGCAGGTGCCGGTGTGGCAACGCGCGCAGCCAAGTTAGGGAGTGTTGGCGGAACATAGGGCTGGGGCGCATTGCCTGCGCTAAATGCCAGCACATCCTGTCGCATTGCCTCCACCGTCTGGTAGCGGTGGTTCGGGTCGGTGGCGGTAGCGCGGGCAACAATCTGTGCCAGGGCAGGCGATACAGCTGGATTGAGCGTTGCTAATGGCCGTGGTGGCACGCTGGTTGGCATCTGCCCGCTCAACAAATGGTGCAGCGTCGCGCCCAGGCTGTAAATATCGCTGCGCACATCAGTTTGGCCCTGGCCATACTGTTCCGGCGAGGCATACCCTGGTGTACCGATGATCAGCGTATCGCCAGTTTGGTCGGGTTTGAAGATTCGGGCAATGCCAAAATCAATCAGCCGGAAGATCAATGGTTCGGGTGACAGGTTACCAGTCGTGTCATGCGGCGGCTCAACAACCATGACATTAGCGGGCTTCAAATCGCGGAAGATAACCTGTGGCTTACGCGTGTGAAGGTAGTGCAGCACATCGCACAACTGTAGCGCACATTCTGTAACAAAAGGCTCATCAAGCGGGCCTGCGCGCCGGTTAAGCGCCTCGCGAAGTGTGTGGCCGGGTACATATTCCATCACCAGAAACGCGCGCCGGTCAATCTGAAAGAAATCCCATACACGCGTCAGGCCGGGATGATCGAGCGAGGCTAGCATCCGCGCTTCGTGCTCGAACATTTGCTCGGCGATTGCCTGCTCATCTGGCCCGAGCCGGTCGGCATCCATTTCTTTTATCGCAACAGTGCGGCCCAAGCGTAAATCCTGGGCCATGTACACCGCGCCAAAGCCACCACTACCGAGCAGCCGAATGCGCTGATACCGATTGAGCAACGGGGTTTCTACTGCGGTCATGTGCCACTACTCTCTGCAATCTCGGCGAGCACGCTCCACCGCTCGAAGGCGGTTTCCAGCGCCCGGCTGGTCTGATCGAGCGCGGCGGTAAGCTGTTGGAGCAGCTGGTAATCGCTCGCGGCTGCGCCGATCGCATGCTGGAGCCGGGCCTGTTCGGCTTCGAGCTGGGGAATAGTTTCTTCGAGTTCGTGCAGCTCGCGGGCTTCTTTGAAGCTCAGCTTACGCGGGCGTACTGGCGGTGGGTTCGCGGATGTGCTGGCAGCTTTGGGCACGGGCGGCTTCGGGCTGGTAGCTTTAGCGCTTTCTAGCTGCTGGCGTTCGGCATAGGCGCTGTAGTTTCCCGGCTGCTCGGCTACGCCGCCCGCGCCGTCGAATACCAGCAGGCGCTCGGCGGTACGATCCAGGAAATAGCGATCGTGTGAGACGGTGATGAGTGCGCCGGGGAATTCATCGAGGTAATCTTCCAGCACTGCCAGCGTTTGAATATCGAGATCATTGGTTGGTTCATCCAGCAGTAGCACATTGGGCGCAGCTAGCAGCGTGCGCAGCAGGTAGAGCCGCCGCCGCTCGCCGCCCGAGAGCCGGGCTATCGGGGTGTAGTGCGTGGCTGGTGGGAAGAGAAAGCGATCGAGCATTTGCGCCGCCGTGATGAGCGCGCCTTCGCCAGTACGCACGAGCTCAGCCGCTTCTTTCACATAATCAATCACGCGCTGCGTATCGTCGAGCCCGGCACTCTCCTGATCATAGTAGGCCATATGGACGGTTTCGCCGACCACAATTGTGCCGCTATCGGGGGCGAGCCGCCCGGCCAGGAGGTTGAGCAGGGTCGTTTTGCCGCTGCCATTTGGCCCAATAATGCCCAGCCGATCGCGCGGGCTAATGCTTATATCCAGGTTTTGCAGCAGGGTGCGTGAGCCAAAATGCTTGCCAACGTGCTGTAGCTCAATCACGCGCTTGCCAATGCGCCGGGCACCAACCGAAATATCGAGGTTGCTAGCCTGGGCCGCTGGCGCATCGGCCTGCAACGTGGCGATCCGGTCGATGCGTGCCTGTTGCTTGGTGGTGCGCGCCTGGGCACCGCGGCGTAGCCAGGCCAGCTCTTTCCTGAGAATTGTCTGGCGGCGGGCTTCGTCGGCGGCTTGCTGCTCGGCGCGGGCGGCTTTCATTTCGAGGAAGCGGCTGTAATTTGCCGGGTAGCTGTACACCTGCGCGCGGTCGATCTCAAGCATCCGCGTCACAACGCGATCGAGGAAGTAGCGATCGTGGGTGACGAGCAGCAGCGCGGCAGATGAGCGGGACAGGAAGCTTTCGAGCCAGGCAACGGTGTCGATATCAATATGATTGGTTGGTTCATCGAGAATGAGCAGGTCGGCAGGGCTGATGAGCGCGCTTGCCATAGCCACACGCTTGCGCTGCCCACCCGAAAGCGTGCCGATGTGCGCATTTAAGTCGCCAATACCAAGCTTACTGAGTGTGGTACGCGCGTCTTGTTCCAGCCCCCACGCGTCAGCGGCATCCATCTGGCTCACGAGTTCGGCGGTGGTGGCTTGCAGCTCAGGGTCGTGTGGCGCGGCGGCCAGCGCAGCGGCAGCCTGTTCGTATACGCGCAGAAGTCGGATTTCGGGCGTGTCGCCCTGGAAGATTTGTTCAAGAACTGTTAGCTGCGGGTTAAGCTGAGGATTTTGTGGCAGGTAGGCAATCCGCAGGTTGCGAGCGGCGCTGACGCGCCCGCTATCGGGCGTTTCGGCCCCGGCTACAATACGTAGTAGCGTGGTTTTCCCACTGCCATTGACACCAACGACGCCGACTCGCTCACCGGCCTCCAGGCCAAAGGTTACCTGCTCCAGTAGCGGGTGATCGGCGAACTGTTTACTAATTGATTCGAGCGATAGAATGTTCATGCCGACCATTGTACCATTATCGGATCAACGCGCTGCACCTGGTAATACAGTGGTTACAGATGCCCAGTATAGTGATTGTCCAACCAAGTGCGAACCACACTTTTTTTGGATGGGAGAATGAGGGTACCATGCCGTATCTTACGCCAGCGGCGACCCACGTTTCGGCTGCCGAGCAGGCATACTACCGTGGGGATCGAGAGTCAGCATACCAGTTGGTGCGGGCCGCGCTGCTGTGCGATCCGCAGTCGATTGATGCTTGGTTGTGGCTCAGCAAGCTCGATGAGGATGTGGCGCATCAGCGAGAATGTTTTGAGCGCGTGTTAACCCTCGATCCGTCCAACCAGCTTGCTCACGAAGGTTTGGAAACATTGAGGTTGAAGGAATTGCTGTCATCATTCAAAGCCCCAGCTTTTGCAGAGACACGGCGCGGCCCACTGCAAATTGTGCTGTATCTTGTCGAAGATCAAGTCATTACGTCTGAGCAGCTTCAGGAAGCGCTACGTCAGCAGCGCCTGCTCCATCAGCGTGGCGAATTTGTACAAGTTGGCGACATTTTGCTGCGCAACCAGTGGGTAAGTCCAACACGGTTGGCGCAGGCGCTCGTGAAGCAACTTCAGGATAAGATCCACTACGCCGATGGCAAATTGTCGCCCCGTTTCCTTGGCGAGTATCTGGTTGTGGCTGGTTTGCTCACCTTTTCCCAGCTTGAAGCCGTACTCGCCGAGCAAATGCGCCTGCGCCTGATGGGCCAACGAGTTGCATTGGGCAATGTATTATTGCGCAAGAAGCTGGTTAGCCAGGCGACTCTGACGCGTATTCTTGAACAGCAGCGGTCTGAATTCTACCATCGCCTGAGAGATTGATACGAATGTGACATGACGCAACAGCCAGCCAAAGGGCATACGAGCGCCCTTTGGCTGGCTGTTTGACATTGCGATAAGACCATATGCCCTAGCTGCTGGCGCGCGCCGTCGCTGGTTTGGTAATGGTATTCAGCACGCGGTAGATCGTGAAGAATAGGAGACTGCCGCCAGTTCCCCAATAAATACTACACGCCAGTAACGTTGTAGTATCGGTGCCACTGGTCAGGCCATGCGCCAGCACGGCAAGAAAAACCACAAAGCTTAGGAAATGAATCGCTCGCCAGAGCGCCCGGCCTATGATGCGGCGCGCATAGAAGCTAAACCCGATAATCGCCATCATATAGAAACCGAGCTGTCCAAGCCCGACCTCTAGGGGTTTATAGTCACTGCTGGCGAAAGGTAGTAGTACCTGCGCCAGGGTATAGTTTATATATGTATCGCTCAGTAACACCAGGGCGTGGAAGAGCGCGAACGCCAGGCCGAGTAAGCTCGTATGCTGGTGCAGATCGAAGGCGATCGGGCCACCCGGCCAGAGGCGTGCCCAGGTGTTTGTAATCGCAACGCCGAGCAGCATCGAGAGCCACAGCAGCAGGTAGGCGACGAACCCGCTGGCGCGTGCCAGGTACCAGTAGGCTTTGGGTTCGGCGCCGAGCAGCGAGCTACTGAGGTTGGGCAGCCAGTATGGAAGAACGACAGCGGCGGCGAGCGCCCCGGCGGCGGTGGCAAGCAGCGTGAGCACAACAGTGTGTAGCGCCATAGCGGGGGGCATATTGCTGAATTCGTCCGTTCCCCTCAGCGCTAGTTGATGGAGCGTCGTGCGCGCGCTGTCCGCAGGCACAGCCGGTGATCGCGGCTCGGCTGATGGCGTGGTCTTTGCTGCGTTTGCGGCGCGAATGGCCGCCAGGCGCGCGGCTTTCTCGTCGTTCATAGTCTCCCTCCGCTACTGGCTGATGCGCCAGATTGATTCAACCTTGCTACTTCGACGAACGGGTGCGTGCCACTGGCGCAGGCGCTGCCGGTGCGCTTACGGCGCGCAGGGCAGGTGCTGCTGGTACCGCTGGCGCAGCTACAGGTGCGGTGACAACTGGCGCAGCTGCTGGCGCGGCCACTGGTGCGACATCCACTGTTGCTGAGCGGTTGCTTGCCGCTGCAGGCGGCGGCGCAATCGCCAGGTCTGGTGGCGCGGGCGGCAGGGCAGCCAGCGTTGGAATGGGCGCGAACGACAATTTCATTGGCGGCGCTGGCTGCGTTATCGCTGGCTGTTCTACTACTGCTGCTGGCGCTGGTGGTGTATCGATGGTATCGGCTGCAGCCTGGTAGGCAAGGCCAACCCACCCACCTAGGGTTGCAGCGAGCGCGCTGGTGGTGATTAGTAATTTGGTACCAGGTGCGCTATTGGCCGTGCGTTTTGGTGTAGATCGTTGCGTCATAGCTATCCCTCAATATGCTGGTCGTGCGGTGCTTGCGCCTGGCGATTAATCTTCGTGCTCGCCCTCGTGTTCGCCCTCATGCTCGTGCTCACCGTCTTCGTGCTCGCCGCCTTCGTGCTCGCTAGAGCTGCGCGGCTGTGGCTGTGCGGCCGCTAACTGCGCGGCTTCGTTATAGAGCACCTGGCCTGAGGTGGCATCGATATAGAGTTTGCCTGCATCGAGCGCGACTTCGTAGGCCACGATACCCTGGAAGCTCACGAGTTCGGGCGTGCGTAGCAGCTGTGCGCCGGGCACTGCGGCGAGCGCAATATCGCGCGCTTGCTCGGGCGAAACCGCATAGGTCGGCGCGGCTGGTTGCGCAGCGGCCTGAGATGCGGCGGGAGCTGGCGCAGCGGGCTGCGCAGCTGGGGCAGCCGGGGCAGCGGAGCGTGCGGCCAGCGCTTGCTGCTGCGCATAAGCATTGTTGAGCTTGGTCTCAAGTTCTTTTTGGGTCTGATAGGCCTGGCTCAGCTGCTGGTTCGATTGCTCAATGCGGGCATTCGCTTCGGCAATGCGCTGCTGGTACGCGGCATCGCGCGCATCTACCTGTGCCTGCACGGCGGCCAGTGGGTCGGCGGTGGCAATGGGCGCCGCTGTTACAATAGGTGCCGCTGTCGGTATGGCCTGGGCGATGGGCTGGTTGCTCACACGGGCGATCACTCCCCCAATAACGATGAGCAAAAAAACGGTAATAGCGGTTGAGATGATGAATGGTGTTCGCTGAATCATCGTTGTGCTCCTGTTGCAATCAATCTAGTTTTGAAGCTGTACGCAGGCAATGTGTCGGGCCGCGCTGTCGTAGGCATAGAGGCGGTACGGGAACGTTCGAAGTAGAAAAAGATGATCTGGGCGGCTGGCCTACAAGTACAGTTTTCAGTGTGCTGCCAATACAGTTGCAAATCGCCGCAAAAAGTAACGGGTCAATCGCACACAAATTTGGCCGGATTGCAGCTTCGTTCTGCGAACCCGGCCAGGCGTTGGCAACAAGCGCTAATTACCAGGCTTTGGGCCGCCGCGTGCCGGTGGCAACCGCCAGCCAGCGCACTGGCCCGGGTGCGAAACGATGGATGAGGTAGAGCAGCTTAAGTGCGGGCGGAAACACGACCAGCTGCTCGTTGCGGGCGATGGCGCGTAGCATGCGTGCGGCGGCTTGCTCGGGTGTGAGCGTGGGCAGCAGCCGGGCGAGGCCGGGCGCGCGTGCTTCGGTGCCAGGGTTATTAGTGAAGTAGCTGCTGCTCACCTTGCCAGGAATGGCAGTTGCGACGCGCAGCCCAGTGCTGTGTAGATCGGCGCGCAGGGCTTCGGCAAAGCCACGCAGCGCCCAGCGTGCGGCAGTGTAGCCGGTGGCTCCAGGCCATGCCACCAGCGCAGCGGGCGAATTGACAAACAGAAAGTAGCCGCGCCTACGCTGTAGCATCGCTGGTAGCAGCGCGCGGGTAAGGTAGAAGGCGGCCAGGTAGGGCATCGCAATCAGCTCGGCTGCCTCGGTGGCGCTCGTTTCTTCCACAAACAGCCAGCGGCCCGAGCCAGCATTACTGATCACAATGTCGGGCGGGCCAAGCTCAGCGAGAATGCGCGCCACGGTCGCATCGACGGCTGCCGCGTCGGTGAGATCGACCGGGTAGACGTAGGCACTGCCGCCAGTGGCGTGGATCTGTGTGGCCAGCTGCTCAAGCGCGGGCTGGGTACGCGCTAAGAGCACCACTCGCGCACCAGCGCGCGCTGCCGCAGCGGCACATGCTGCGCCAATGCCCGATGATGCGCCGGTAATCAGAATGGTACTACCCTTGATCTGCATATGTTCCTCACACTTCGCGCTAATGGTTCATCCAGGTCACAATCTAACACGTAGCTTCCACTGAGATAATATCCCAGGTATACCCTGCCGACAACTATGCCGGAGTGGTACAATACTGCCCGGGAGCGCCGACACTGGTTTTGAGGAAAAGGAATGCTCAAGCTCTACAATACTTTGACGCGTCGGATCGAGCCATTTGTGCCGATCGAAGCGGGCCGCGTGCGTATGTACAGCTGTGGCCCCACCGTGTATCGCTATATCCACATCGGCAACCTGCGCACCTTCCTCATGGCCGATTGGTTGCGCCGCACCCTGATGGCGCTGGGCTACGAGGTGCGCCACGTAAAGAACATTACCGATGTTGGGCATATGCGCGTCGAGATGCTTGATCGCGGTGAAGATAAGCTGATTGCCCAGGCGCGCAAGGAAGGTAAAACGTCGGCGCAGATTGCCGCATTTTACACCGAGGCATTTCAAGAAGACGAGCGACAGCTGCGTATTTTGCCTGCGCATGTCTTCCCGCGCGCTACCGATCATATTGCCGAGATGCAGACGATTGTAACGGGCCTGCTGGCAAACGGGCTAGCGTATGAAGCTGGTGGCAATGTCTTCTTCGACGTGCGTCGCTTCCCCGATTATGGCAAACTTTCGGGCAATTTGCTGGCCCAGATGTTGGCCGGTGTGCGCGATGCCGCCGACCCCTACCGCCGCAATCCCGAGGATTTCCCACTATGGAAGCTGGCCGAGCCAGGGCGCGAAATGGCCTGGGATAGCCCGTGGGGGCGTGGCTTCCCAGGCTGGCATATCGAGTGCAGCGCCATGGCGATCAAGCACCTCGGCGAGCAGTTCGACATCCATACCGGTGGCGTGGATAACATGTTCCCGCACCACGAAGACGAAATTGCGCAGAGCGAGGGCTACACCGGCAAGCGTTTTGTAAATTACTGGCTGCATGCCCAGCACTTGCTGGCCGACGGCCAAAAAATGGCGAAATCTACTGGTAATGCCTACACTCGCGCCGATGTTGTGGCGCGTGGTTTCGAGCCAATGGCGCTGCGCTTGCTGTTTGCCACCGTCCACTACCGCAGTCGGCTGAATTTCACATTTTCGTCGCTGCGTGCTGCCCAAACCGCGCTAGCACGATTGCGTGCGGCTGTGCGGCGGCTGGCGCTGGCTGGCCCACCGGCAGCGCAGCTTGGGCATGATGCGGCGGCGTGGCAGCTACGCTTTCGGGCTGCACTGGCGAGCGACCTGAACCTGCCGCGCGCGCTGGCAGAAGTGTGGGATCTGCTGCGGCGCGACCATACGATGCCAGCGGCGGAGAAGCTGGCGCTGTTGCTTGCGGGCGATGAAGTGCTGGGGCTGGGGTTAGCCGAAGTTGTTGCGCAGGCAACGAACGAATCATCTTTAGTGTCAGGTGAACCGCCCACTACACTACCCGAAGTGATTGGCGGCATTGTGCAGCAGCGCCAGCAGTTGCGTGCCGCTGGTCGCTATGCCGAGGCCGATGCGCTGCGCGGGCAGCTGATGGCGGCTGGTTTCGTCGTGCGCGACACCCCGGCTGGCCCGCTGGTGCTGGCCCGCGCGCCCGAAGAAGAATTTGGCAGCATCTCGCGTCCCGCCGATGCACCCGATTATCGTGCCGCGCCAGATGAATTCGAATTCTCGGTGAACTTACTGGCGCACGATAGCCGTGCCGATCTAGAGCGCTGCGTTGCGAGTGTTGCGCGGTATGCTGCTGGTCGCCGCATCGAGCTAGTTATCGTCGATAATGGCTCAACTGACGACACAGTGGGCTATCTGCAGCACCTGGTTCGCGCTGGTGTGCGCGCCGCCGATGGCACGGCTATTCCGCTCACCGTGTTATTCGTCGATCATAACATGGGCTTTGCGGCGGGCCGGAATGCGACGATGCGCGCCAGCCGCGGCCACATCCTCGTGCTGCTCGATACTTCAATTGAGCTGCAGGGCGATATCTGGCAGCCGCTTGCGGCCGCGCTCGCCAACGAACAGATTGGCCTGGTCGGCCCCTATGGCCTAATCACCGACGACCTGAAAGAGTTTGCCGAAAGCAATGGCCCGGATGTGGACGCGATCGAGGGCTACCTGATGGCGTTTCGGCGCGCGCTGCTCACCGAAATTGGGCCATTTGAAGAGAAATTCCGCTTCTATCGTCTGCTCGATATCTACGAAAGCTTTATGGTCAAAACCTCGGGCTATCGCGTGGTTGTGCTGCCAGAGCTAGCCGCGCGTATTGAAAAGCACCCGCACCGCGAATGGTACAGCCTGAGCGAAGATGAACGCACGACCAAGAGCAAAAAGAACTTCGATATTTATAAACGGCGCTGGCACCACGGCCAGAGCTTGACGGTGAAAGGTGGCGTACCCGGCGAACGCTGGTTTGGTCATAACCACCCGCGCCACCTTGGTTCGCATAGCCACGCGCCCGAAGAGCTGCCGCTGCCCGGTGCGCCGCATACTCACAAGCACCAGCACTGGCCCGATCACGATCACGAGCATCCACATTATCATGATGAATAATATCGCCCGGTTGTTTGCCATAGTGAAGGAGCAGATCAATGCCCCCCCAACCAATTACCCCCGCGCAAGTTGCCGATTTGCAAGAAGCATTCGCGCACGACCCACTTGGGCGGCTTGCACGCAATGCTGTGGCAAAAAACTCGCTGCACGCGGTTGCTCTGAACCGCGCCGTTGTTGCTGGCACCGATCATGTATTTTCGGTACAGCTACCAAGTAACCCAATTACCGACCAGAAGAGCAGCGGGCGCTGCTGGCTGTTTGCTGGGCTCAACCTGTTTCGGGTTGAGGCAATGCAGCGCCTGAATGTCGATAATATCGAACTATCGCAGAACTACCTACTGTTCTGGGATAAAATCGAAAAGGCAAACTACCTACTCGAAACGATTCTCGCAACGCTCGATGAGCCAACCGATGGGCGGCTGATCACGTTTCTGCTGCACAGCCCATTGCAAGACGGCGGGCAGTGGGACATGTTCGTAAACCTGGTCGCCAAATATGGGGTCGTGCCGAAGTCGGTGATGCCCGAAACTGAGAGTAGCAGCAACACAAGGATCATGACTGCGATGATGACAACACTGCTGCGTGAGCAAGCCGCTACCCTACGGCGTATGCATGCGGCAGGCGTTGGCATTGTTGAGCTGCGCGAGCGGAAGCAAGCTATGGTCGGGCAGTTCTACCGTATGCTGTGTATTCATCTGGGCGAGCCGCCCCAGGAATTCGAATGGCAATGGCGTGATAAGGACAAGCAATTTCATCGCGCTGGTACGCTAACGCCACAAGAATTCTTCACCCGTTACGTCGGCTACGATCTGGACAAGATGGTCTGCCTGATTCACTGCCCTACCGCCGATAAGCCATTCAATCGGCTGTATACCATCCAGCACCTGGGTAATGTGGTTGAAGGCCAGATTGTACGCTACCTGAATGTTGATCTGTCGGTCTTCAAACAGGCAGCGATTGCAATGTTGCAAGACGGACAGCCGGTGTGGTTTGGCTGTGATGTTGGCAAGCAATCCCACCCTGAATTGGGCATTCTCGATACGCAGCTGTACGATTATGCCTCAGTGTATGGGGCGCGCTTTGCCGCCGATAAGGCCGAGCGCGTTGAGTATGGCCATAGTATGATGACGCATGCGATGGTATTCACTGGCGTTGATCTGGATGATGACGGGAAGCCACGCAAGTGGCGTGTGGAAAACAGTTGGGGCGAGAAGATCGGCGACAAGGGCTTTCTGGTAATGAGCGACGCCTGGTTTGATGAATATATGTACGAGGTTATTGTCGATAAACGGTTTGTTTCTGCCGAGGTATTGGCCTTGCTTGAAACCGACCCGGTTGTGCTGCCACCCTGGGATCCAATGGGCGCGCTTGCGGTTGCAGGTGGTGAATTGCTTAATGATAGGGTTTAGGCGGTGTCTGTATAGCGCAATGATCATGCCTGCGGCAGCATGGTACCGAACTGTTTTTGGTGTTCCGCAGCTGGCACTTCGCGCCAACCGCGGAACACCATGATACAAAAATACCGCTCTGCCGCAGGCCAAAGGCCGCCCGCGTAACTCGTGTTAATGACAGGACTTACGCGGTGGCTTGTGTAGCTAACCGATTCTGCCTGCGGCAGCAAGGTACTTGCCTTCTTTTGTGCATCGATTTTGGCGCGGAGCGCCAAAATCGATGCACCTTAACCGTAACGTACCGCTCTGCCGAAGGCGAAAAGCGCCGCCCGCGTAACGCCTGTTAATGAGGTGTATGCCGCGTAGGAGTAAGAAAAACACATGAATATTGCACGGCCACGGCCTGGGCCAGTAGCGCTAGTTGGTTCGGGTGAGTACCTCCCGCAGATGAACGAGATCGACCGCATGCTGCTCGATAGCCTGGGTGAAGGCCCTAAGCGCGTAGCACTGCTGCCAACGGCTAGCGGGCTTGAGCTAGGAATGCCCGAGCGCTGGAACACGATGGGCGTCGAGCATTTTCAGGGCCTGGGTGTCGCAGCGACGCCAGTACATTTGATTGGCCGAACCGATGCGCTTGACGCGCAGGTGGTGGCGGCGTTGCAAGGTGCCGATATGTATTATTTCTCGGGCGGCAACCCCGAGCATGTGATTGAAACCATGCACGGCTCATCCGCCTGGGAGGTCATCTATAGCGGCTGGCTGGCTGGCGCAGCACTGGCGGGCTGTAGCGCCGGTGCCATGATGCTGGGTGGTTACACGCTCAGTGTCCGCTCGGTGATGCGCGGTCAGCAACCGCGCTGGGTGCCTGCACTGGGTATTGTACCGTCGCTTGCGATTATGCCACACTTCGACCGGGTAGCCGATTTCGCTGGTGAAGCCATGTTTCGCACCATCCTTGCTTCGGCACCGGCTAGCCTTACCCTGGTCGGTATCGATGAAGATACAGCACTTGTGCGCAAAGGTACGCCTGGGGCGTGGCACTGGCAGGTGTATGGCCGCCAATCCGTTTCAGTCTTCGATGCGGAAGGTCGGCGGACGCTGTACCATATGGGTGAAACGGTACCATTGCGCGAGTAATGGCACAGGCGGCAATGCTATTGGCACGCTCCGATCCATAAAGGTATCGGGGCGTTTTTTCATGTTTCGCAATTGGAAGCCATATATTCACAACGAATAGGGCTGGCACACCGCGTAGCGCGCCTGGGCAACAGGTGAGCATCGTGCGGTAGACATTAGGTAGTGCCATATGCTAGGGTTAACCCAGGTTAAATATTCGTTAATGCGGTGGCACCAACGCGCATCTGCGCTTGTTATAGAGATCGGGATCGGGTGCTGCATGCTAGAAAGGAGCCCGCCTTGGAACAACCACCAACCGCAACTCGCCGCCTGAGCCGGGCACAGCGCATCGCTGTTCTACAACGGGTAGCGGTACCTGCACCTATTCAGCTGCCAAAGAATTCGTTCGTTCGCTCAGTACAACGGAGGTTTACTATGAATAAACTCGTTCTCTCGAAAACGCTGGTATGGTTTGGGATCGCGCTCATTCTCGCCACTGGCTTGGTTCACCTGGTTGAAGCGCCCGAAAATTTGGAGGAAGCCTTCTACAAAGGCGTGTTATTCTTCCTCAACGCAGCGGGTGCCCTGATCGCCGCCGTAGGCATCTATCGGGGTCAGCGCGGCTGGGGTTGGTCGCTGGGTAGCCTGATCGCACTTGGCTCGATTGTTGGCTACGTTATCAGCCGTACCGTGGGCCTGCCAGGGTTAGAAGTGGACGACGAGTGGTTCGAGCCATTAGGGGTTGCTTCGCTGCTGGTAGAAGGGGTGTATCTGGCGCTCTATGCTTATGTCCTGACACAACCGATCAGTGTTATGCCCGCTGGCTTGAGCCGTACCAGCGCACAACCTCGCTAGTCATTCATTTCTTCCAATGCCCTGGTGCTGCACCGCTGAATGACATACCGCATTTGCACCAGGCTGGTCATACGTAGTATATAGTGGGGGTTCGGGGGCAGCGCAGCTGTCCCCGAATTTTCTGTTCACATGCAGTGCCTGGCGTAGCTGGGTACTGCATGTGAACAGTTTACTGGGCAAGGCTCCAAGCTTGTTGGCGGCAAAATCATTCTCAATTATGTATGATACTGATGTAGAAAGTGATATAATAAAACTTGTTTGTGAATCTCAGCGCATGAAGCACCGAGTCACAGCGCCTTATTCGTATACTGTAGGACGGCCATGACGGCCAGCTGTGCAAGAGTGCCGAACTGCTGGTGAGGCCGGTGGCCTACTGCAATCGGCACTTTTCGATTCATCTCTTCTAATCTAATCTGGGGAGTCAGGAAATGAGTCTGATTGAAGCCCACCCTGCAGCGCCGCAGGCGAACGAAGCCGTTCCGGCAGCGATTGTCAATGATTTTGCGATTGTTGCTGCTACCGTCAATGGTTCTGGAAGCCAGACCGCCAACAATACCCTTATTCGGGCAATGTTCAAAATGGGAATTCCCGTCAGTGGTAAAAACCTTTTTCCATCGAACATTGCTGGCTTACCGACCTGGTACACCATACGCGTGAGCAAGGATGGCTATATCGCGCGCCGGGAAGGTACCGAGATTCTGGTTGCATTCAACCCGAAAACCGCCGACGACGATTTAGCAGCGCTACCCGCAGGCGGCGTGTGTGTTCACCCCGATGATATCCAATTTACCACTCCTCGTAGCGATGTAACCAGCTACGCCATCCCTCTGAAGGAACTGCTGAAGCAGGTGGCTCCACCGCCCAAGCTCAAGGATTATGTTGCCAATATGGCATATGTCGGTGCGCTGACCGAGCTGCTTGGAATTGAGCAGGAAGAGATCGTCGCCGCACTGAACTTCTATTTCCACGGCAAGGCCTCGGCAGTGAACCTGAACCTTTCGATGGTTGAGGCGGCGCGAAATTGGACCCACGAGCATATTATCAAGACCGATCGCTATCGCGTCGAGCGCATGAACCTGACCGAAGGTAAAATCCTGATCGACGGTAATTCGGCAGCGGGCTTGGGTGCGCTCATGGGCGGCGTGACGGTTGTGGCGTGGTACCCGATTACACCTTCCACCAGCTTGGTCGATGCTGTGAATGAATATGCGCCCCGGCTGCGCCGCGACCCGGAAACCGGCGCGCCAACCTACGCGATTGTGCAGGCCGAAGACGAGCTGGCCGCTATCGGTATGGTTGTTGGCGCTGGCTGGGCCGGCGCTCGCTCGATGACAGCCACATCAGGCCCCGGCCTTTCGCTGATGACCGAGTTTGCCGGTATTGCCTACTTCGCCGAAGTTCCGGCGGTGATTTGGGATGTGCAGCGCATGGGGCCAAGCACTGGCTTGCCAACCCGGGTTTCACAAGGCGATGTGCTCACTGCCTACTACATGGGCCATGGCGATACGCGGCATGTCTGCTTGCTGCCCGGCAATATGCGCGAGTGTTTTGAATTTGGTTACCAGGCCTTCGATCTTTCCGAGCGATTGCAAACACCCGTTTTTGTGCTGAGCGACCTCGATCTGGGAATGAATAACTGGATGACTGATCCGCTTGAGTACCCGGCAACGCCGCTCGATCGCGGCAAGGTGCTAAGCGCCGAGGATCTGAAGAAGATCGAAAAGTGGGGGCGCTACCTCGATGTCGATGGCGATGGCATTCCCTACCGCACGCTGCCCGGCAACCCTAACCCGCGCTCGGCCTATCTGTCGCGCGGTACCGGCCACAACGAATTTGGGCAGTATAGCGAAAAGCCCACCGACTGGCAGAACAACCTCGATCGGCTATCGCGCAAGCACGAAACCGCGCGTACCCTGGTGCCTGCGCCCGTCACCGATATGGTGGAAGGTGCACGCATTGGCATCATTGCCTATGGCTCGACGGATGCTGCCATTCAGGAAGGGCGTGATCGCCTGCGCAAAGAGGGCATTACCGCCAGCTATATGCGGTTGCGTGCCTTGCCACTCAGCAATGCTGTGCGCGATTTCGTAGCTGCCCACGATCGGGTGTATGTCATTGAGCTGAACCAGGACGGCCAGATGCATCAGCTGGTGCAGGTTCACGTGCCTGAGCATGCCAACGCAGTGCGCTCAATCCGTATTTGCAATGGCCTGCCGTTGAGCGCGCGCTTTGTGACCGAAGCAATCGCCGAGCAAGAACGCCAGTAACTAGCCAGGAGCCTGCAATTCTGTGGTGTTACTGAAAACCTGGAATTGCGCGCTGCTCGCTGTAATATGCGAATGAGGAGCATCGATCATCATGACAACGGAACCGAAATCAGCCAATGGTCGCCCGGCGAATATGAATACCATTGGCCTCACGCAGGTTGATTATCGCGGTGGCGACTCGACCTTGTGCCAGGGCTGCGGCCATAACTCCATCACCAGCCAGATCATTGCGGCGGCATTTGAACTTTCGTTGCAGCCCAGCCAGATCATTAAAATGAGCGGTATCGGCTGTTCGAGCAAAACGCCAGCCTATTTCTTCAATCGCTCGCATGGGTTTAACACCCTGCATGGGCGTATGCCTTCTGTCACTACCGGCGCAGTGCTGGGCAACCGCAAGCTGCTCGCCATTGGCGTCAGCGGCGATGGCGACACCGGCAGTATTGGCCTGGGCCAATTCAAGCATATGGTGCGCCGGAATGTGCCGATGATTTATATTGTAGAGAATAACGGTGTTTATGGCCTGACGAAAGGCCAGTTCTCGGCAACTGCCGATGTCGGTCAGCAGCTGAAGTATGCTGGCACGAATGTGCTGCCGCCGATTGATGTGTGTATCGAGGCGATGGTAGCCGATTGTGGCTTTGTAGCGCGCTCGTTTGCGGGCGATGCCAAGCAGGTACGCGAGCTACTCAAGGCGGCAATGAGCTTCAACGGCACGGCGGTGCTCGATATTATTAGCCCATGTGTTACCTTCAATAATCACCACGACTCGACCAAGAGCTATGATTACGGCAAGGAGCACGAGGAGCGAATTCAGGATATTCAGTTCATCCCGAGCTTCAACGAAGTGTCGGTTGAGTACGATGAAGGTGAAGAGCAGATCGTGCAAATGCACGATGGCCCAGCGATTAAGCTGAAAAAGCTCGATCGTGAATATGACCCGACGAACAAATGGCGCGCGCTGGAGCTGCTTGAAGATGCCCGCAATAACCACGAGTTTATTACCGGGTTGATTTATATTAATGAGCAGCGCAAGACCTTGCCCGATGTGATGCAGATGAATGATGTGCCGCTGGCCGAGCTACCCGAAGCCAAGCTCCGGCCATCGCGTGAAGCCTTTGCACAGGTAATGGCCGAGCTCTAGCCGCACCAACAGCAAACGCCGCCGCTGAGTGCAATTTGCCTCGCGGCGGCGTTTGGCGTTGGTGCGGAAATTTGCCCCGGATGATAGTTATAATTGTACGACTTTCGCTTTCTCAGTGAGCCCTGTCAGGTGCCGCACTCTGATGCAGTGAGCGCGGCACCTGACAGGTATACAATTCAGGTAATATTGCTATAGTATGAGGCGGTTTTGACTGAATCTCCTCCTTGTAATGTGTGGAGTTACCCCAAAATGGTACCATTGTACGATAGACTTGCGGTGGCTTGCAGGCTATTATGGAGCTGCTACCTATGACCGCCCCTTTTGTTGGATTAAATTCGGCCTAACTATAGTGTTGGCTGCTTAAGCCGAAGGTAGATGCCTGGTTAGCTGCAATAAATCGGCTTCTAATCAGCGTTTTTCACTACGCTCTATCGCGTCCAACCTGAGGCTATTGATATGAATACCCACTTTCATGCGAAATGGCGAGCCGGGATACACCAAGTTGCTGAGGCTAGCACGGAACAAGCAGCCTTCACTGTACTTGTAAATATGTGCGCACAGCTGGCTGAAGTGCCAGCAATTGGGCTGCTGCACAGCCATACCGGGCGTATGACGAGTATCAGTGCGCATCCCGCGCCAGATAGCGATACAAGCGAGCGGGCTATTGCAACGGCAGCGGAAGCGCTTGAACATACATGTCTCGTGGCCGAGAATGGCATAGCGTACTCCAATACGAGCGGGCTAACAATGCTCTTGCTGAGTGCTGCTGAAGGGCAGCATGGAGCAATCTGCTGGGCGGCAGAAGCAGCTATTCCTTCATCGCAGCGCGAAGATGTGATTGTACTAGTGCAGATGTTCACACGCACGGTTCAAGGGTTGCGCCGCCAGGCTGAAATGCAGCTACTTGCCAGCCTCGAAGCGATGTTGGGAAGCACAAGCGCGCCTGGTGAAATATTGAAACAGGTTCGGATGCGGCTTCATAGCTTATTTTTAGGAGCCGTAGTCCGTATGTTCTTGCTTGATGAACGGGCGGGCGAGCTTGTACATATTGATGGCACCGAGCTAGATCTACAGCCTGGGAAAGGCACTCGTATCCCCCTGGCTGGTACATTAGTGAGCGATGTTGTCCAGCGGCAACAAAGTGTACTTTACTCGCGGCAGCTGAACAATGGTATTCCTCTTGCTATCCACGAGGCTGGCATTATCGGTGGTAGTGCCATTTGTTTGCCGTTGCGCTTTTCCAGCCGCATTGTAGGCGCACTGATGCTTGTGTATGCCTCGGGTGGCCCGCAATTTTGTGCCGATGATCTGTGCTTTTTGAGGGCCGTTGTGGGGCTTATATCGGTACTTATTGCGAATGGTCGCCTCTATGTGCGGGCTGTGCGCGATGCCCTAACAGGTGCGTACAATCGCGGCGCATTCGATAGCGCACTGCAAGAAGTATGGGCGCGCGTTGGCAATGCCGGCGGCGATTTTGCGCTTATTCTGCTCGATCTCGACAACTTTAAGCAGATTAACGACCGCTTTGGTCATTTGATTGGTGACCAGGTACTTAAAACGGTAACGCGGATTTTGTGGGAAACGCTGCGTACCGATGATATTATTTTTCGCTATGGCGGGGAAGAATTTTGTGTCCTTCTTACCAATGTGGTTGAAGTGCCAGTTGTGATGGCAATTGCGGAACGGCTGCGCGCGGCGCTTGATAAGTCGCTGCTGATCAACGGGTTGGTGCATGTGCCCGTCTCCGCGAGTCTAGGGGTGGCACTATACCCATTCCATCATGCGCAAAACCCACGCGATCTGCTCGATATGGCGGATGATGCCGCGTACCGAGCGAAACGCGATGGTAAGAATCGGGTGGTATTAGCATCGGTTCCTGAAGTTCACCCGGCCTCCTGACTACAACAGTATCTGTTTACCAGGACTTTCGCTTACCCAGGTGAATGCTTCAACCCCTTGATGATGGTTTGTGCGACACACAAATCGTAACCTGGCGAGCGACACTCCTAATAATCTACGTTGAGATGCGTTTGCAGTGCCTCCCGAGCGATGGTATAATCAGCAGCCGTGTTAGCTGTAACCTGTTCTGAGGAGGCCCTTTGGAAACCGCGCTGTATATTGCACTTATTATTATTAGCCTTACTCTGGTAGGGCTAGTGATTATTCAGGGCCGCACGGCGGGCCTACAAAGCCGTGACACCAGCTCGATTTACCGCACCAAGCGCGGCCTTGAGAAAACTATTCACCAGGCAACGATTGTGCTGGCAGTGGTGTTTTTGCTCCTCGCCCTCATTAGTAGCCTGCCTATTTTTGGCACCCCTACTACAACGCCAACCGGCCTGCTACCTGGGCTATTGTAGTCGCTCGTGGCACGCCGAATTCGCTGGCAGATTCTCATTGCAGCCATCAGCGCGCTCATTGTGCTCGGGCTGATGGGTTACCTGGCGGTGACGCGCGCGGCTGTGTCTCGCCCATTGGTGGGTGGCGTGTATGTTGAGGGATTGCCCGCTATTCCTCAGCAGATTAATCCATTACTCAGCGACCCAGCGCGCGATCCGTCCGCTGCCGATATGCGCGCGCTGTTGTTCGATGGGCTGATGCGTATAGGCTCGGATGGCCTGCCCGAACTCGCGCTAGCACAGTCGGTGGTGCAAGATGATGCGGGCGAGGTGTATACCTTCACTCTGCGTACCGATGTGTTCTGGCACGATGGTACGCCCTTCTCGGTCGATGATGCGCTCTTCACACTACGCGCGATCCAGAATCGTAGCTTTGCGGGCGACCCCGCCGTCAGCGCAGTATGGCGCGATGTACTGATTGATCAGATTGGCGCGCGCAGTATTCGCTGTAAGCTGGCAGCTCCATTTGCGCCGTTCCTCAGCATGGCTACGTTCCCGATTCTACCAGCACATTTGTTATCCAACCGTGATCCAAGCGCGTGGGCAAGTGCGCCATTCAATACCAAGCCGGTTGGAACCGGGCCATACCAGATCACCGAACTGAATGAGCAGCACGCCGTTCTTAGCGCGAACCCACGCTATTTTGGTGGCCGCCCGTTTCTCGATTCGCTTGAATTGCGCTTTTATGCCAATAACCAGCTGGCGCGCGCCGCACTCATCCGCGGTGAAATTCAAGGGCTTGGGGCGGTTGCGACCAGCGATCTGACAGCTGGCTCGTTGCCGAACGGCATCGTGCGCCATGCTCTGCCGCTCGATAGTGCTGTAGTATTGGGGTTTAACCTGCGTACTGCGCCATTAAACGACCAGGCATTACGGCGGGCGCTGGCCGAGGGTCTTGATAAAGATCTCTTGATCAAGCAGACGCAGGAAGATCAGGTAGTACGACTCGATACGCCAATTCTCCCGGGGTGGTGGGCCGCCCTGGAAAATGCGGACTGGTATGCGGCAAACCAGGGGCGCGCTGCTACTGTGCTCGATTCGCTGGGCTATGTCGCTGGTGCCGATGGTGTGCGGGTTCGGGAAGGGAAGCCGTTGGCGCTACCCTTACTCACGCTGGATGATCCCGACCGTGTGGCAGTAGCAAACGAGATTGCGCGCCAGTGGAGCCAGATTGGGGTGCGGGTAGATGTACAGCCTGTCGATGCGGAAACGTTACGCCAGCGCCTCATAGCACATAATTTTACGCTGGCGCTATATGGTTTGCAGCGCTTAGGTGCCGACCCCGATGTCTACGAGCTTTGGCATTCATCGCAGGCCAGCAGTGGTACTAATTATGCGGGCTTGAGCGATAATCAGATCGATGAATGGCTAAGCGATGCTCGCAGCGAGCGCGATATTTCGGCCCGTGCGAATTCGTATGAAGCGTTTCAGAAGCGCTGGGTTGAGCTGGTGCCAAGTATTGTGTTATACCAGCCATTGTTTGTCTATGCCGCAACCGACCAGCTTGAAGGTCTTGATCTCGACCAGCGCAGCGGCCCGGCTGATATTGCGGCGAGCCAGCTAGTGCTTGGGCGTGAAGGACGCTTTCGGAATGTAACACACTGGTTTATTCGGAGCGCGCGTGAAATTCAAGGCGAGCTGCGCTAGGTAATCCGAAGAGACGTCTACACAGAACCGGCATCAATCATTTCGATAGATGCCGGTTCTGTGCGTTTTATAACTGCGTGCAGCAGTATTGAGCCAGAATAGTGCGGCACAGCACTGTTCTTATGCGCTACAAGCCCGCTGCCGAGGAATACTGCCTATGCGGCTATGCGGCTTCGCGAAAGTATTGCCCGCTCATAAGCTCGAAGACAAGCTGGTCGAGTGTGACTTCGGCCTCGTGGTATGTACGGGCAAAGCCAATCAGCTCGCCATCCAAATACATGGCGAAGTCCCGAGTTTCGCGATCGTATACTATCTGTTTGCGGTACATACTCTTACTCACTTTCTAAGCTCATGAGTCGCAATGGGATGTTGTTATCAGTTCTGTGTATACTATAGCACAATTGTTCTAAAATTGCAAGGCCTTTTGCAAACATTCTCTTGCGCTTTCATGGCGCTTCCGCTATACTGCGCACGCTGCGATCTGAGCCGCAGCGCTGGGGGTTTCCTGTTGAGCTAGTTGCTTCGTTGTGGATTATTCTTCTCGTAACCGCTACCGTGCGCGCCGCGAAGCGCTGGCTGCCCGCCGCCGTCGCCTGATGTATGCCATTGGGGCTGTGCTGCTGCTTGTGATGGGTGGAAGTGCGCTAGCGTGGTGGCGGCTTAGCCGCTCAGCGCCGAATCCGCCTCTTTCCCCGACTGCGCCAGCCACTACGAATGCAGTGCTGCTCCCAACTGCCGCCGCACCGGCCAACGCTAGCCCCACTGCCAGACTTGATGTGCCAACTACTGAAGCTGTTGTTGTACCGCCTGCTCCGGCGGGCGCTGCACCCTACTTCGATGACCGCCGATTAACCTACGAGCCTGATTTTTATGCCCCCCAGATTCAGGCATTTCTCGATAGCCAGGCAGGCACGCTTAATCAGCTGAGCGTACCCGTTGGCGACGGGCGCTATAGCTTTGCTCAGGCGCTGGTGGGCCAAACCGCATACTATAGCGTGAACCCGAAAGTGATTCTGGCCCTGCTTGAGCAGCGCAGCGGCTTACTCTCAAATGCGCGTCCATCATCAGATCAGCTGGGGTGGGCCTTAGGGTATCAGGGTGAAAATGGCAATCGGCGCGGTTTAGCAGCCCAGATTCGCTGGGCGGTGAAGCAGATATTGTATGCCAAGCGCGACTACCCGCAATATGCGCCCCTGACGTATGCCGATTCGTCAAGCGCGCCTGCACCGCCCGGCCTGAGCCTGAGTGAATACAGTATTGCGCGCGTATTGGCACCTACCACTTCACCCGACCGCTTGCCAGCGCTGCTGGCTGGTTTCTTACAAACCTATACCCGCCTCTTTGGCGACCCACGGATTGCGCCGAGCGATTGGCCTGGGCCTGCCGCGCCATTTCTGGCCTGGCCGCTTGAGCATCCCGCCGCCGTGACATCATTCTTCGATCATGGTGGGCCATTTCTCACCCGCAACCAGGCCGCCGGGGTGACAACCTATTGGGGGCGCACCGAAACCGATATTGCGTTTGCCTACAATGGGCACGATGGCTGGGATTATGCCGCTGCTCCACCCGACCTGGCGTTAGCCGCTGCCGATGGCACCGTGGTATTTGCTGGGAATGCCGACGATGGATGCGCAACTCGGGCGGTCATTCTTGATCATGGGAATGGCTACCGTACTCTCTACTGGCACCTGGCGCGGGTTGATGCCACCTTGGGGCAACAGGTGGCACGCGGCCAGCCGCTTGGTGTGGTAGGTGAAAGTGGTTGTGCAGCTGGGCCGCATTTGCATTTTGGTGTGCAATATTTGGGGCGTAATACCGACCCTTATGGATGGTGCGCCACCACTTCGGATCCCTGGCAGCAAAACCCGGCGGGCGACCCAAGTACCTGGCTATGGGCAGATCGGCCGTCGCCGTGCGCCCCGCCGCCACCCGCTGCAATAGTTGTAGATACCGACTCGCCGGGCTTCGCGAAGGAAGGCGATGGTTGGCAAACCGTGCCAGTTGGCTATGGCGGCACCGCGCTCTTTGCGCCCTCGCTGCGTGGCACCAATGCGCTTGGCCCGCTCGATCTTCGTCCACTAGCAGCGCCTGCCGTGGCCGTATGGCGGCCAGTATTGCCGAAGGCCGGGCGCTACCGGGTGCTGGCCTATGTACCATATGCGCTAAGCGGCCTGGAAGATGCGACCCAGGTGCGGTATCGGCTGCGTTACCAGGGCGGCGAGGCCGAAATTATGGTGAACATCCCGCTTCACGCGAATGATTGGGTCGATCTGGGAACGTATGCGTTTGACCCAAATGAATCCCCACTCGTATCGCTGAGTAACTTGGCAGAAGATGGGCAGCGCAGTGTATGGGCCGATGCGATCATCTGGCTGCCAGCTTCCTCATAATCGCTTGCGAGAGCCGCCGATCGGCTGGTATAATATGCGTCGTTACCTTGTTTTGAAACTCATCCCTACTGGATGAACAATATGTTTACCGCCCATTCTGCAATCCTCCCGATGCTGGTCGAGGAATTGCGCGCATCGCTGCCACAGGTCGACGAGCTGCTCAATCTGCTAGCTGCTGAACCATCACTTGAGCAGCGGCGGATCTATTTGCGTCAGCTTGGCGCCCTCTGGTATCACCAGAATGGCGAACCTGAGGTGCTAGCCGAATTTGGCCTGGGCTTGGCCGAGCAGTTCAATATTGAGCCGGGAGTTGCCCTGGCCGAGCTGCTGATGGCCTATGGTGCCGCGCGCGAAGAGAAGCGCACGAGCGAATGGGAAAATAACCTGGTGCGGCGTATGGCCGAGCTGAGCGGCTTGCACCGCGTGATTTCAGCCGCCAACTCCACGCTCGATCTTGACACATCGATGCAAATGGTGGTTGAAACGGTTGCCGAGGTGATTGGGGTCGAAGCGTGCTCGGTGTATTTATACGACAAGAACAGCGATGATCTCACGCTGCGGGCCACCCGCGGGCTTAACGCGGATGCAATCGGGCAGGTGCGAATTCGGCTGGGCGATGGCGTGACGGGAGCGGCAGCGCGCGATGGGCGGCCCGTATCGGTATACGATGCCTTCTACGATGGTCGCTTTCTGCCCGAACCTATGCTGGGTGAAGAAGCGTTCCGCTCGATTATAGCCGTGCCGATCGTGCTGTTCAGCGCCGAGCGTTTCCACGTTGGGGCGGATAAGTTGCAGGGCGTCATTACTATTCAAACCAGCGGCCCACGCGATTTTACTCCGGAAGAAGTCAATTTTGTTGAAACGGTGTCGGGTGAGCTAGCCTTTTTCATCGTGAATGCCCAGCTCTACCAGCAAACGGGCGATCAGCTCCACCAGAAAGTGCAGGAGCTGACGACGCTCCAGCAGGTATCGAAGCGCATCGCTGAACAGCTCGATCTGCAAGAAGTGCTTAAACTGATTGTTGCCAAAGCAGTTGAGCTGGCCCGTGTTGATCGCGCCGATATTTTTCGCTGTGTCGAAGATAATCAGCTTGAGCTGGCCGCAACGCAAGGCGGCAGCCACGGCAATTCGGTGCTTGCGTTTATTTCGCAGGCAGTGCGCGAGGGTCGGCCACTGGCGGTGCTCAATGCCTACACCGATTCGCGCTTCCCCGAGCTGTCGCACGTTGCTTCGAGCGAAGGCTTTCATTCACTGTTCTGTATGCCGCTGAAGGTGCAGCAGAACCGGATCATTGGCGCGATTTGCCTGTATACCTGCGAGGCGCGCCATTTCGACTACGAGCAGGTACGGCTGCTTTCAACCTTTGCGGATGAAGCGGCAATTGCGATAGAAAACGCACGCCTGTACGCCGAAAGCCAGAGCGCGCTGCGGATTAAATCGGCGATGCTTCAAGAAATGCACCATCGCGTGCGCAACAACCTGCAAACCATTTCAGCATTGCTGGCAATGCAGCAGCGGCGGCTCGATCCGGCAGGCAAGGGATCCGCGGCATTACGCGATAGTGTAGCGCGTATTCAGGCGATTGCAGGTGTCCATAACTTACTATGCCGCGAAGACGTGGGTGTGACCACAATTGATGCCGTAGTTCGCCAGATCGTTGATAGCGCGCGTGTGAGCCTTGCTAACCCCGAGCGCCCCATTCACTTTCAGATCTGTGGCGAGCCTGCCCGGGTTGCTTCGCGTGAGGCAACCGTATTGGCAATTGTGCTGAATGAGCTGATTGTGAATTCGATGTCGCATGGCTTAACCCGCGAGGGCGGAACGGTAGTGGTTGAAACGCGACGCGAGCAAGGTATGGTGGTAGTGGAAGTGCGCGACGATGGCCCTTCGCACGGGCCGGGCGAAGCGGGTGGGCCAAGCAGCGGCCTGGGGTTGCAGATCATCCGCACGCTGGTGCATGAAGATCTCGCTGGTGATTTCGAACTGTTTGAACACGATGGATGGATGTCGGCGCGCGTGCGCTTCCCTCAGCGTTTCGAAGAAATATAAACGCCTGTTCTCGGCCCTCCGATGTCGCCTCAATCTGGTCACGATGCGCACATTTCCTCAGTTTTTGGGCTGCTGGGTTGTAGGGGCCACTTCCTGGGTAGTGTTTGCCCATAGCGTAACCAATTCCCATCAAGAAGCAAAATACTCTGGTGATTACCGCAGGTAGATCAACGGCAAGTACATGGCTAATCAGTACAAAAGGATGTAGTAGTATGAGTCAGCGTCTAAACCGGCTACGGGCCGAAATGCAGCGTGCCGGTGTGGCAGCCGTGGCGGTTGTGCCAGGGTCGAATCTTAGCTACCTTACTGGCCTTGATATGCATATCAATGAACGCTTGGCGGTCGCGTTCTTTCCTTCGGCGGGCCAGCCAGTTATGGTACTGCCTGCACTTGAGCAACCCCGCGCGGCCGCCCAGGCCCACTTTCCCATGCGGTTTTACCCCTGGACCGATAGCGAAGGGCCGCACGAAGCACTTGGGCGCGCTATGGCCGATCTGCAGCTCGATGGGGCACGCCTGGGGGTAGAATATACTGCGATGCGTGTGCTTGAGCTACGAAGCATTGAGCAAGCCGCCCCAGAGGTGGTAGTTGGCGATGCTACACCTATTCTGGCTGCGCTACGTATGACCAAAGATGCACAAGAACTAGCGGCTATGCGTACTGCCGTGCATATTGTAGAGCGTACACTGGAAGTCGCGATTAGCCAGATCAAAGTGGGCATGACTGAGCGCGCCTTAGCCAATATCTGGGATGCAGCCATGCGCGAGATCGGGAGCGCCCCTTCCTTTGGCACGATCGTTGCGAGTGGGCCGAATGCGGCCAACCCCCACCATTCAAACACCGACCGCGCGTTTCAGCCGGGTGATTTGATTATTATGGATGGTGGTGCAGTGTATCAAGGCTACGCCTCCGATATTACCCGCACGGTTGTACTGGGTGAGCCCTCGGCTGAGGCGCGGCGATTGTACGAGCTAGTGCAAGCCGCCAATGCTGCTGGCCGGGCGGCGGCGCGCCCCGGTGCTAGCGGCGAGCAGGTTGATCAGGCCGCGCGCACTGTCATTACGCAAGGTGGGTATGGCGCGCAGTTTTTACACCGCACCGGGCATGGCCTGGGCTTAGATGTGCACGAGCCACCCTATATGGTGGCAGGTAACACGGCGCCGCTCACCTTAGGAATGACCTTCACCATTGAGCCGGGGATATATGTTCCGGGCGTAGGCGGTGTGCGTATCGAAGATGATGTTGTGATTACTGCCGATGGCGCTGAAAGCCTCACCACCTTCAACCGCGACTTGATTGTGCTGCAGCCATAGCGACTTCGCACTTGATGTAGGTAGCTGCTACAGATATGGAACAACCGCCATTATTTGACCTGCCTGCACCGCGCGTATTATCGGCGGTGCAGTTGCTTGAAAGCTTGCTTTTTATTGCTGGTGAAGCGCTAACGGTTGCGCAGCTGGCCCAGGCACTTGAATTGCCAGCCGATGCAGTTGAAGCCGCGATTGAGACGTTGGCCGCAGCCTGCGCCGAGCGTGGTGTTCGTGTGCAGCGTCATGGTGATCAAGTGCAGCTGGTTTCGGCCCCCGAGGCGTCGGCGGTGATTGAGCGATTTCTGGGGGTTCAACCCCAGGCCAAGCTTTCGGCAGCCGCGCTCGAAACCCTGGCCATTATTGCGTATCGCCAGCCAATTACCCGCGCTCAGGTCGATGCCTTACGCGGTGTGGATAGCAGCGGTGTGATACGGGCGCTACTGGGCCGGGATCTGGTTACCGAAGCAGGCCGCCTTGAGACGGTGGGCCGACCGATCGTCTATTCTACAACCGATGAATTCCTTCGCCAGTTTGGGCTCACCCGCCTGGACGATCTCCCGCCGATCGAGCTGCCCGAGGTCGTTCAGTTAACCCCGCTGGTAGAACCCAAATAAGTGTTGAGCCATCACAGTTCAAGGCTTATACCAACTGCTCATGGCGGATTTGTAGACAATTGCTTGTTGTAGAACAGCACCAACTGGCTAAGAAAATCGCGTCGTCTCGGCAGCGCAGGAGTCTTGAAATTGTAATCTGGGTGAGGTGCCGCGAAGTCGGTCAATTATCCACAGGGCCGTTATTTTATCCACATGCATGTGGATAAGACTTGACAAGAATTAGAAAGTCGTATATCGCATTCTAACGCCATACATGCGAAGAGGACATGGAACGTACCTTGGCGATTATCCACAATACAGCGCCGTGTTGCTCGACATATCTATATAAATATACGTTATTTGACACAAGCACTACCCCTATTCGCACCCCACCCTGTATAAGCAATCGTAATAGAAATAGTGGGTGATCTAGCTTGAAAAGATAGGGTGCATGGAGTATGATCATCATCGCTACACAACAATTGTTCATCAGCGCTTAATCCACAAGTACCAAGGATCAGTCTTCGCCAGAGAGGCCGAAATCAGGGTGCATGGCATCCGTATGCGTGCACTTCTATCATTGCGTTGTTGCTAACGGAGGTTATTTTGAACCTCACAAAAATCTGGAACACCACCCTTGGCACGATGCAGATGCAGATATCGCGCCATGAGTTTAACACCTGGCTGCGGCGCGCTACCCTCCTGTCGGTCGATAATGGGGTGGCGACGATCGGTGCGCCGAGCGCCTTCTTCAAGGAAGGGTTGGAGAACCGTTATATCGCGCCACTGCGTGAGCTGCTTGGGAAACTGGTCGGGTTCCCGGTGCAGGTGCGCGTCGTGATTGCGCCGCCCCAACCGGTAATGGCCGAGCAGCGCCTGGCGAGCCGCGAGTACGGGAATGAAAGCAACCTGCCCGATCTCGATGATACCGCCGAATTTGGTGGAAATGGTATCAATCCGTATCTAGCGGCGCAGCCCCCGGCACAAAGCCACGGCCTCAGTAATGGCAATGGCACAAACCATGGCAATGGCTACGACCGTCTTAGTATGCAGCAGCTTGAGTTTTCGAGTGCGATGCGCTCGGGCATGCTGAATGCCCGCTACACCTTCGATCGCTTCATTGTTGGTTCAAGCAATCGCCTGGCGAATGCTGCGTGTATGGCAGTAGCCGAGCATCCGGCGCATGCCTATAACCCACTATTTTTGTATGGCGGGGTGGGGCTGGGTAAAACCCACTTGCTCCATGCAGTGGGGAATTATGCGCTCGATCGTGACCCCGAAATAAATGTGCTGTATGTTTCTTCCGAAAAATTCACGAACGATCTGATTAACGCCATTCGGCGCCAGCAGACCGAAGAATTTCGCATTCGCTACCGCAATATCGATATTTTGCTGATTGATGATATTCAGTTTATCGCAGGCAAAGAAAGTACCCAGGAAGAATTCTTCCATACCTTTAATACCCTGCATTCGGCCGGCAAGCAAATCGTGATTTCGTCCGATCGCCCGCCGAAGGCCATTCTTACACTCGAAGAGCGCCTGCGCTCGCGCTTTGAGTGGGGCCTGATCGTCGATGTGCAGACGCCTGATCTTGAGACGCGCACCGCCATTCTGCGCGCGAAGGCCGAGCAAATGTCGATGCACATCCCTGCCGAGGTGATCGACTTCCTGGCGCATCGGATTCAAAGTAACATTCGTGAGCTTGAGGGCTGCTTGAACCGGGTGGCGGCATACGCCCAGCTGGTTGGTTCGCCCGTAAGCGTTGAAGTTGCAACGACGGCGCTGAATGAGCTGCTCGATACGACCAGGCGCAAGCGTGTGACGTCGGAGGCGATTCTGCGCGAGGTAGCCGAGTTTTACGGTGTTGATTTGCGGGCGATGCAGGGCCGTGGGCGCAGCCGCAATATTGTGGTACCGCGCCAGGTAGCGATGTACTTGCTGCGTGAAGAAACCGATGCCAGTCTGATGGATATTGGGGCGCTGCTGGGCGGGCGCGATCATACGACAGTGATCTATGGGTGCGAGAAGATCGGCGAAGAGATTAATTCCGATTCGCGGTTGCGCCAGGAAGTTGTGACGATTCGCGATCGCCTGTACCAGGGGGCCGCGTAACCTGGTGCATCGGTAAGCGCTTTTTTTCTGCTGCCACGCCCGCAGCGTGCTGTGCGGGTTAAGGCACCGCTTTGGCCCGCACCCTGCTTCTAGCTAGCTATTTCAATATCGTTTTTTTCTGCGCCACCGATACATTGGTATTGGTGGCGCAGTGCGTTTTCGAGAAAACTTCCCCTGCCTGGCGTTGTTCGCCGCGCTTGTTCAGCACAGGGTTTGTATGCTGCCGCAGGGCAGGGTAACGGTGAACGTACTTCCCTGGCCGAGCGTACTCGTGGCCTGAATTTGCCCGCCATGTGCTTGCGCAATAGTTTGTGCAATAGATAGACCTAGCCCGGTGCCGCCCTGTGCCCGTGTGCGCCCACGGTCGACCCGGAAGAAGCGCTCGAAGAGGTGAGGGAGATGTTCGGGGGCAATGCCCGGGCCTGTATCGCGAATAGCTACATGGATAGTCGGCTGGTTGTTGGTGGTATGTGTGCCTGTCTCAATAGCGATACTGCCGCCGATGGGGGTATAGCGAATGGCATTATCGAGCAAATTAAGGAACAGACGAATCAGGTCGTCTTCATTGCCATGGGTGAGCAGCGTGGGGGGCAGCTGGATCTGCAAGGTCTGGTTGCGGGCCTCGGCCAGCGGCTCAAGCTGGGCGACAATCGCGGGCAATAGTTGCCCTAGATCGATCGGCTCTTTAAGGACAGGTTTAGGCTGTGCATCCGAACGCGCCAGGTAGAGTAAATCGTTTGTGAGCCGCGCCAGCCGTTGCGCTTGCTCACGGACACTGAGCAGCGTGGCCTGGTAGCTTTCAGCATCACGCGTGCGCTCAACAGCAACATCGATCTGGCCGATAATGGCGGTAATTGGCGAGCGTAATTCGTGCGAGGCATCGGCGGTGAAGCGGCGCTGCTGCTCGAAAGCCAGCTGCAAGCGTGTGATCATTGCGTCGAAGGTATGCGCCAGCCGACCGATCTCATCGTTGGGGCCGCGCAGATCGAGGCGGCGGCTAAAGTTTTCTGCACTAATCTGCTGGGCGGCGCGCGTGATGCGGTTGATTGGGCCAAGTGCGCGGCTGGCGAGGAAGAAGCCGCCGCAGCTCGCCAGCAGCAGAACACCAGGCGCGAGTATCAGCAGTGCTTTCAGCAGCGCGCGCATAGTATCGCCCACATCTTCAAGCGATAACCCGAGCTGCAAGGCACCTGCCGTGCGAGTACCGTCGAATATTGGCACCGTCAACACGCGCATTGGCCCTTCGCGCCCCTCAATTGCGAAATGCTGGCGCTCCCCAGCAAGTGCCAGAGGCACCGATGCGGCCAGGGCATTTGCCTGCTCAATCGAATTGTCGTTATAGATCAGCGTACCATCGGCGCGGTATACCCGAATGAGATGCTCGTTGTTTACCCGCCCAATGCGCAGCGAGTCGTTGGTAATCATCAGCTCGCCGTTTTCAAACCCGATCGTGTTCACGAGCAGATTAGCCTGGCTTGCCAGGCTCTCATCGAAATTTTCAATGAGCAGCCGGTACACGGCCACATAGGTGCCAGCGCTGAAGAGAACCATCATTCCGGCCAGCAATAAGGTATACCATCCCGTGATCTGCCAGCGGATCGATCGCACCAGCAGGGTACGTGCCCAGGCAAGTGGGTTGCTCAAGATGCGGTCGAAGATGCGCCCAGCGGCTGTAGCAGGCGCTGAGCCAAAGCGTATCCGTTGCTTCATTTAGGCCTCGTTGCCGAGTCGGTAGCCGACGCCGCGCACGGTGTGTAGTAGCTTGATGGGGTAGGCATCGTCGAGCTTGCGGCGCAGCCCGAAAATATGCACATCTATCAGGTTCGACACATTATCGAAGTCGTAGTTCCATACATGCTCGGCGATGGCAGTGCGCGTGAGGGTTTGATTAGGGTGACGCATGAGGAATTCGAGCAAGCTGTATTCTTTGGTTGTCAGGATAATTGGCTGGTCGCCCCGCCGCACCGTATGCGTCACCGTATCGAGCGTCAGGTCGCCAACTTGCAGTACGGTGCCGCGGAACACCGGCTCGCGCCGCAATAGTGCACGCAGCCGTGCCAGAAGTTCGGCAAACGCAAAGGGCTTTACTAAGTAGTCGTCGGCACCGCTATCCAGCCCGGCGACGCGATCGTCGATTGCATCGCGGGCCGTAACCATGAGCACCGGGGTCGCAATGCCGCGTTCACGAAATGCGGTGCATACTGCTAACCCGTCGGTATCGGGGAGCATGATATCAAGAATAATCGCATCGTATTCAGCGATGCTTACCCAATACAGCGCCTCAGAGCCGTCGGTCGCGAGGTCAACGGCATAGCCTGCTTCCGCAAGCCCCTGTGTAATAAACGAGGCGATTGCCGTTTCATCTTCAACAACCAGGATGCGCATGAAGGTGTCTCAGGTATGTGCTTGTGCGCTATGGGTCTTCAGCTTGCAGATCAGCGAAAGCTGCCTGCGTAGCGCTCGTCGCCCGTTCACGGGCCGGCATCCGGCTACCGCGTATCTTCTCCGAATTATAAACCGAACGCCCTGAAATTGGTATAGCACGGCCAGATGAGTATCTGATTAAGTTAGGAGTTACGCTTACTCAAGCAAATTCTTCCTGTTCTTGGTGATGTTTTGCGCTC
>JAFEAS010000189.1:0-14239 GCA_018266315.1 Chloroflexi bacterium SZAS-1
CAGAAGCTATGTTACACCGTCGAAGCAATACACCTGAAATGAGTGTAATATATGAAAGGTTATCACACAGAGCTATCTCCTACGCTCTTACACACGGGCCAGACCATAATCTTACCCGCACAGCAGTACCATTCCTAGCCGTAGGGGTTACTTCTACATCCAGGCTATACAGCGGGACTGCCTCAGTCTGCCCAAAGCGGAAAAAGCTGTCATCAGTACGCTCAGCCGAAAGCCACCCCTCTTTGGCTAAACGCTCCTTGTAGAACGCAATTATCGTCTGAGGAGAATCATTTGTCTGGAAGCCTATATGTTGTACGTTACCGCCATCCTCAGGTTGAATGATCGGATGTTCTTGCTGCGCGTTAGGGTAGGCTGGGATACTCAATGGAGCACTGCGCCGTATGGTCGGGCAGGCATAGTGTTGTTGGGCGTACGTGCGAATGAGAAATACGCTGATGACCGTCATCACGATGATGCTAGCTATAAGGCCAATGATGCGGCTATTCATGTTAGCCTCCGATAGCTTGCAGTAGCTCGTTTTCGTAAAACGGCTGCCCGTTCTCGCCATGCAGCGTTGCGCCAAACCCAACCGCATGGACATCGACCGTTAGCGGTGTCGGTGAGGTTCACGCCTGTGGTTTTCCAACGCTTAATAATAAAGGCAGGGCGCGTATGAAAATTGAACATCAACGGTCGTACCATGTTCGCTCGAACTGAGATACATGGTCACACCATAGATCGGCAATCCCCTTTTTTCATTGAGACTCAGAATATTATTGGTTTGCGAAACTACCCTCCAGCCAGCGTTTTGCAGGGCCTCTGTATAAAAAGCCATGACGGCCTCTGGCGAATCAGGGGTGGTAAATTCGAACGTTTTCATATAATAACCGCCCTTTTTTTCCTCGCTCTTGGTAACTATCGGTGTTGCGTTTTTATACTCAGGCAGAGTAAGCTCACTTTTGCGAACAACACTCGGGCAGTATGTTCGGTAGTATTCTTCATACACCGGCTTACTAATAAAGAATACGAGAATACTACTGAAAAGCACGATAAGCGGCACTAAAAGCTTTTTGCTCATTATTCACCTCAAGCAGCAGTTTGGTTGATTCGAAAAACTGATGATACTGAACAAAAGGCAGGGCTTTGCGCTACATAACCGCCAAAAAAAGGAGACGTGAAATACACGCTCATCAGCACTATGCGCCCTTTCCGCCGATGTATACGCGTGCTGGCTCCTATCAGGCGGGCGGCTGGGGTTTTAATTCAACTTCGACAGACGTCACACCATTGGGCCTTTGCTCAGCGATAATATCAAGTACAAATAGAATACGGTAGGCGGATGAGCTAAAGGATATGATCGGACGCAACGCCGAAGGTACTTCTAAATTCACGCTCCACCCCTGTGGGAGTAGTTGCTGCTTATACCACGCTACAACCTGTTCAGGTGTTTGATCGATCGTGAAGTGAACAATTTGACGCGGGCCTGGTGCGCGCTGTACGGCTTGCGCCGCACTTGGGATGGGGATCGTTGGGTCGGGGCGGGGCTGCCCGCAGGCGATACACAGCAGCACAATACCCACTGCGGCCAACATGTGCCTGGCGCGCTGTAGCGCGCGCGGCATGTGGTGCGTTTTATCTGCGCTGATCATGGCTAATGCCCCACCGCATTATTACGGCGCACAGCCACACAATTGTGGAATATCCGTTGGGCCAACCGAAACTGCAGGCGCAATCGAATATAAGGCACCGCAGTTTCATTGTAGTACAAAGGGGCTGAGATAGCTAGCAGCGTGCAGTTTGTGCAAACTTACAGCTCGCGGCGAAACACCAGCATATCGTGAATGCGAATGCTGTTTTCATAACGCGGCGCAGGATAATACCAGAAGTAATCTTTCCGTATCGAATCCATACGGAAGCCACATTTCTGGTAAAACGCAATATTCCCAATGCTTGAATTGGCGGTACCAACCAGCAGCGCGCTATATCCACGCGCCTGTGCCTCACCCACTAGCCACTCAATCAGCTGGCGGCCGATTCCCTGGCCCTGCCGCTCAGGAATGACTGCCAGCTCCATCACTTCGCACGGGTCGGCGCGCCATTGCATGGTGGCTGCCGCCACCAGCGCGCCAGCGTCATCGGCTTGGTACACCGAATCGGAGAGGTGGGCCAGTCCCCAGCGTAGCGCCTCCTCCGATTCTTCGGCCTGCACCAGCAGTGGAATAAGCGCCTCAATCTCTTCGGGGCGCGCTTGGCGAATAGTCAGCGTCATGCAATTATTCGAGCGTCAGCAGCGCGTGCAGGCCATCCATATCTTCATACGGGCCAATCACCGCCATATGCAGCGCATCCTGGTGCAGCACGCGCCCGGCCACCCGCAGCACATCTTCGCGCGTCACCTGCTCCACTTCGGTTACGACCTGCTCAACCGGAATGACCCGGCCATAGCGCAGCTGGTGCGAACCATTACGCGATGCCACCGACCAGGTATCTTCCAACGAAAGCAGAATACCGCCCTTCACCTGCTCCTTCACCCGCGCTAGCTCTTCGTCGGTGATACCACTGGTACGTGCGGCGCGCAGCTCGCGCATGGTGGTAGCGACACATGGCTCCAGGTTATCAGGATCGACACTGCCATACACCACCCACTTGCCCGCATCATGATGCTCGCGGCTGTACGAGCCAACGCTGTAGGCCAAGCCCTGCTCTTCGCGAATTTCCTGAAACAGCCGCGACGACATGCCCCCGCCCAGCACGGTATCGAACACTTGCATCGCACGCCGGTCGGGGTCGTTCTGGGCGATGCCGGGGAAGCCCAGGCAGAAATTACCCTGTTCGCTATCGTCGGCGCGCAAGGCCAGCGCCGGGCCAGGTTGCGGCGGCGCGCTGGGCACAAAGATCGCGGGCGCGCCAACCGGCAGCGCATCGAAGGCATAGAGAATTGCCTGGGCGGCGCGCTCGGCATTCACATTGCCCGCAATCGAAATAACAGTATTGGCGCGGGTATAGTAGCGCTGCCAGTGCATCAGCACCTGCGCATGGGTGTAGGCCGCTACCGCCGCCTCGTCGCCAGCAATATCGCGGCCCAGCGGCTGGTCGCCCCACATCGCGCCGTCAAGCAGCAGGTGCACTAGCTCCGAAGGCGTATCTTCGGTCTGGCGCAGCTCCTCGGCGATCACCCGGCGTTCCTTTTCCACATCGCGCGGGTCGAAGCACGGGTGCAGCAGCATATCCGAAAGGACATCGACGGCGCGATCGAAATGAATATCGGCGACCTTTGCGTAGTAGACGGTTGACTCGAAGCTGGTGTACGCATCGAGAATACCGCCAATCCCCTCGATCGCATCGGAGATCAGGCGTGGTGTGGGCCGGCGGCGGCTGCCTTTGAACAGCATATGTTCAATGAAGTGCGAAATACCGCAGTCGGGCGGGTTTTCGTGGCCCGAGCCAACCCCCACAAAACAGCCCACCGACACCGAATGCGTGTGCGGCAGCTCTTCTACCAGCACGCGCAGGCCGCCAGGGAGCATAAACGTTTGGAGCATGCTTCTCCCGTGTGTTATAGAGCGAATCTGGCCTGTATTATACGGCGATCTGGACCAATGCGCGCACGACCTATGCTATAATCCGGCATCATCGAATGGTATCGACAATCGGGGAGGATTTCGTGTACAGTAAGTTTGGAACTATTATCGCCGTCGCTATAGCAATCTTTCCATTCGCGCTAGTGCTCGCCAAGCTGGCGGAAACCGAGGGGACGCTGACGGTTGTGATCGTTGCGGCCATTTTCGTCATCTTCTTCGCCACCGTGCTGCTTGCCACACGCGTCACACTCGAACCCGAACCCGACCTTGCCGAAGCCCTGCGCGCACCAGCGCCCCCAATTGCCTGGAGCTGGGATGGTGTCAATCACCAGCCCGAGGGCGGCGACGGCGCAGCTACCACAACCGAATCCCACCACTAAACCCAAGAAAATATCAGCGGGGCGGCGTACTCGATAAAGTACGCCGCCCCATTGCTGGTGCCTTATTTCGTCGCTAATGCGCCTGCACACCCTCAGCCACAGTACGCTGAAAGCGCCGCCACATGAGGAATGCGGTACACGGCGCCACGACCAGGAAGGCCGACCACACCGCCGCCAGCCCGCCGCCAAGCGTGTGAATTAGCACATAGCCCAATGCCACCGATAGCCAGATACTCACACCACTGACCATCAGCGGGAACGTTGTATTGCCCGAACCGCGCAGCGCCCCCGATTGCACAAACAGCACCGCCCAGAACGGCTGGATTAACGCAACCATCCGCAGGCCGCTGGCCCCAGAATCAACCACCGCCTGATCGCTGGTGAATAGGTGCAGCACCTGCGGCGCGAACAGGAATAGCAGCACGGCAATCGCGCTCATCCAGGTCACCGCCCAGATAGTTGCCACGCGCGCCGCCGCACCGCCTTCCTCGATCTTGCGCGCGCCGACGCTCTGGCCCACGAGTGCGGTGGCAGCAATGCCAAAGCCAATGCCCGGCAAAAACGAGAGCGACAGCGCATTAAACGCAACCCGGTGCGCTGCCAGCACCGCCGTGCCCAGGTGCGCCACCACCACCGACATTGCCAGGAATGCACTCGAAACCAGCAACTGCTCAAGCGCCGCCGGGATGCCGATGCGTAATACCTGGAGTGCAATCTTTACATCAGGCAGCCAGCCGCCCCGGCCCCGAATCGTCACACCATTGCGGCCATTCCACAGCGCCGCTACCAGCAACACCAGCGCCAGCGAACGCGCCAGGAAGGTGGCCCAGGCGCTGCCTACTGCGCCTAGCTGCGGCAAACCAAAATGACCATAGATCAGCCCATACGCCAGGGCAATATTCACCAGGTTTGCCAGCGCCGTTACCAGCATGGGGGTGCGCGAATCACCTGCGCCGCGCAGCACACCACCGCCAATAAAGAGTGCCACCAACACCACAATCGTGCCCATTGTGACCTGCAAATACTGCGCGCCGATTGTGGCGACGGCTGGCTCCAGCCCAAAAATACTGACAATCGGATGCGCAAGCAGGTAGCCAACCAGCGCTAGCGGAATCGAGAAGATTACACTCCAGATCAGCGATTGCCGCCCCAGGCGACCCGCCTGCGCCGTATCGCGCGCGCCAACCGCCTGGGCCACCAGCACCGCGTTCCCCACTGCCAGCGCGCTCAACGCCGAAATCAGGAAGAACATCACTTGCAGGCCCGCGCCAACGCCCGCAATCGCCACCGCACCAAGCCCGGCGACGAGAAACGTATCAACGATCCCGAGCAACGTTTCCAGAAAATTCTCGCCGATGACCGGCCAGGCTAGCCCAAACACACGCCGCCGCAAGGCCCGAGTATCGAGCGCCGCTTCTTCGTTCGTTTCAGCTATCGCCGGGCTGTTCAGCTGCTCTTCCATTGTTGCCACACAAACTCCTATCTCGGGGGCACCGTGCCACCGGTTGATGTTCCTACATTGGCTTCATGTATGTCGTCGGCTTAGTCATGCTACCCGCTTGGGCACCGTTCCGCAACGCCCATACGGCCAAATTAGCTCGGTCGTTCGACTGATCTTTGGGGCAGCGCTAACACGGGGCAATACGCATACGAATACCCATCAGCGGCGAGCCAGTTGGCCGGTACACTTGCATAATCTGCTGGACAGGCGCTACTTCCAACCGGTAGTGCCGCAACACATAGGCTACCAACGCCTTAATCTCTACCTGCGCGAAGTTGATACCGATACAAATTCGCGGCCCGCCGCCAAATCCGACTAACGCATATGGCGTTCTCTTATGCTCTTCACGCGGCGGCGCAAAGCGATCCGGGTCGAAGCGCGCAGGCTCGGCAAACACCTCGGGCAGCATATGCGAGGCTGCAATCGAGTACATTGCGTACACGCCCGCTGGCACTGTGTAGCCACCAAATTCAAATGGCGCAACCACACCGCGTGGGCCTTCGGCTACTGGCGGAAACATGCGCTCGGCCTCGCTCAGCGCATACTCAAGCACCTTCATGCGCTTGATATCTTCCAGCCTCGGGTCGGCGTCGGAGCCTCTCATCAACGCATCTTGCTCGGCCAAAACGCGCGCCAGGTAGGCCGGGTGCTGCACCAGCAGGTAGAGCAGCCAGGCGCTCAGGCTTGTCGAGGTTTCGTGGCCGGCGAGCAGCAGGATATTAGTATGCGCAATCAGCTGTGCATCGCTGAGCGCCTGGCCGTCTTCGTCGCGCGCCTGCACCAGCAAGCCAAGCACATCGTCGGTTGGATGCGCACGGCGGGCCTGGATTTTGGGCAGCAGCAGGCGATGCAACTCGGCCTGGAGCATAGCCAAACCCTCGAAATATTCTTGTTCGCTAGCCACATGCTCACCCAGCATCAGTAGCGCGAAGAACAGCTCACGAAATTGATCAACCTCGGGGCCAGTGCGAAAGCCGACCAATGCCTCTGCCGCTACGTCAAAAGTGATTTTACGTGCCTCGGCGTAGATATCAACCTCGCCGCGCGCTACCCAGTCGGCGGTGCGTTCGCGAATAATGCGGTGCATCAGGGGCAAGTAGCGATCCATGTAGCTAATTGCAAAGGCCGGGTTCATTACCCGGCGATGCTCGTCGTGGCGTGGGCCATCCATGGTCAGCAGCCCATCGCCATATACGTCGATCACACCCATCAGCTGGCCCCAGCCCACCCGGTGCGAGAACTTATGGCGGTTGCCCGCCAGCATAAAGCGGTTCGCCTCCGGCCCCACCAGATAGACCAAATCATTCCCGAGCATCGTCTTGGTGCGGAAAATCGGGCCGTGCTGCGCATAGCGCTCGACCATGACGCGCGCGGGGTTTGTCGCCATCGCTTCGGTTGGCGCAACCAGCGGAATTTCGTGGAACGGCCGCGTGTTCATACCGCTGCTCCTTTGGAATAGGTTGCCAGAACGCCATGGACAGCCCGGGCAATTAGCTGTGTGGCTCGTTCAGGCGTACAGTCGATGCGCTGGGCCATCGTCAGCGAAACGATGCCATGAAGCGTAGCCCATAGCAGCATCACATCCGCTTCAAGCTCGCTGCGTGGAACACCGGGCGGGGCAGCTGTAGCCAGCGTTGCTCGTGTCAGCTCGAAAACCTGGTCGGCTTCGGCAAACGCATCTTCAGGAACCGCAATCTCAGCCTCAGCACAGAAGGGTACGCCGCCCAACCCATGCATTACCTGGTAGAGCTCGGGGTATTGCCAGGCAAAGGCCCAGTAGGCTTGTGCCAGCGCCAGTACCTGCGCTTCGCCAGTAGAGGCAGCAGCAGCGGCGCGCTGCATATCAGCCAGCAACAGGCCAAACCCTAAGCGCATAAGCTCAAGCAACATTGCATCTTTGCTGGCAAAGTGCTCATAGATCGTCGGTGGGCTGTACTCAATCCGCTCAGCTACCCGGCGAATAGTAACTGCCTGCCAGCCCTCTTTCCCAGCGATTTCGCGCGCGGCCAGCAAAATGCTCTGACGCAGCTCATGTCGTTCGCGCTCGCGGCGTTCTTTCACTCCCATACCGAATACCAATCAATAAATCTAACAATGTTCGGAAAATATACTCCTTTTCAGTGATACTGTCAATCGGTGCGTGCTGGCCTGTCAAGTCGGTAGTGTATGTGGCGTTATGAGGCAGTGGCGTAAGGTACGCGAGCGCCGCGCCACACAAAGGAAACTCGCAGGTGGCGACCAGAGGGGCGCGGATGTAGCATCAGTCGGGACTTCGATGCGGCATTATGGTGTCAGTGTCATATTCAGCACATAGGTATTTGGCTGCTTGCTTGTTTTACTCCAAAGGAAAATGCGCACATAATATCTGCCTGCTGCTTGCGCAGTATAGCTCATTGCCTCATTGAGATTCCCCGATTTCTGGCTAAGCGTGAGGTATTTGGCGGTGCTGTAGTTTGGCCCCACAATCGCCGCGTCGAACAGGTAGATATCGTAATCGGCACCATCGGGAATATTCGTCAGATCGATTTGAATGCGCTGTCTGGCGCGCACATCAACCGCATACCAATGCTCTTCGCGCTGGCCCTGCGTCGTGGGAAGCTGCGCCCGACCAGTACAACGTAAGGCGCGTGTGGCTAACAGTGTGGCCTGAATTGGCGGCGCGGTCTGATCCTCGAATACAGCGAGCGGCGGGCGGCAGGCAGGCGGCTGAAAGCTCGACAGTGGCACAAACACTGGGCCGGGCGTTGGTGCCTGGGTTGGCGTGGCCGTGCTGGTTGGGGTAGCCGTCGCGGTGTCGGTTGGTGTTGGCGACTGCAGCGGGGTCGTCGAGGGCGTGGGCGAAATTTCAGGCGTATCGGTTGGGGTAGATGTGCTGGTCGCAGTTGAGGTAGGCGTATCGGTTGGGGTAGATGTGCTTGTGGGTGTGGCCGTGTCAGTCGCAGTAGCAGTAGCGGTTGGCGAGCCATAGGTTACATCAATGCGCAGGCTATCAACAACGAAACCAATATCGTTCACCGACACATCGCTAAAGAACGCTAGCCCGAGCCACACCTGTGGTTGGCCTAGCTGGTCGCTCAGATCCAGCGTTTTCTGCGTATACGCGCTGGAATGATCACCCCAACTCAGCCAGCCATGATATAAGCCATAAAGCGCCGTATTGGAACCAACCAGCAGCGCATCGAACGGGCGGCCATTCGCATCGGTTGCGGCTTCGCTGCGCCCACGCAACCAGTATGTCGCCGATGCGCTGGTGGCATTGCTGAAATCCAGCGGGCCATAGATCGCCCATGTGTTGATATTATCGGGATACGAGCTGCCACATGTACGGCTGCTGCCCAGCGTTCCCCCACCGGCTGCCATCGCACTATAGCTGCCTGCCTGGGGTTGGCACGCCCGGCGCGCCCAAAGGTATTCTCTGCCGCTCGTACTATTATCAAATATTGTCCAGCCGGCCGAAGGCCAGCTTCCTTCAAAGCCCTCGCTCAGCACAATATTTGCCACACCAGCCTGGCGCGGCCCGGCCAGCTGCGATAGTTGTACTGGCGTAGCCAGCGGCTGGGCACGTAGCGCACCTGGCCCGCCTATAGCCGCGCGGGATGGCGGGGGTAGCGGTGTAGTGAGCATCTGGGCACGGCTGGCAGGCTGCCAGAGCACGATGGCAACAATGAATGCCAGCAAGGCCACGGCCTGGTGTTTCGCGCGCATGGCAGTTCCCTTTCCAGCACATGGTCTGTTGTAGCGCCAATTAGCTGGGCATTTCGCGTGCCCAATTTCAGCAGCAAGTGCGCCGACTCAACCGACGTTGAGCAGCAAGCAAAGCAGCGGGTGAAGAACATGTGCTTGTAGAATAAACGCTGCAGATGGAACGATTCGGCGGTAGACGAGCAGTTATAGTAGGGGAAAAGCGGATGAGCGTCAAACGTGGTAAAGGCTGCCACAGCCGGGTGCCATTTGGCAATACCTGCGCCCTACAGGCTAGCCCGCCGCATATACCAGCGTATAAATCTGGGCGCGCGCCTGAACAGTTTGAATGTTTGTGCCTGGCGCTGCGCTATCCAGATCAGCGAGTGCGCGCCGTGTTGCCGTATCGACGTGCTGGCGAACATCTGCATACGCAGCAAGTGTCGTCATCTGCGGTACTGCGGCACTGAGAAGGTTGGCAATTTGCACAAACGCAGTAGCCGCGCCGCCCATCCCCACCTGGGCAGCCAGCTCGGCAGCCGCTTCTAAAACAGCGGCGCGCGCGTACAGTAGCATGTGCAGAAAGCCACACAACTGGGTTGGCAGCAGAGCGCTTTCTGGCATAACAATATAGCAATCGGTTTGCCCGTGCTGATCTTCAGCTACATACGGCATACTCAGGTGGCTGCCCTCCATTGTCGCTGTTGCGGCAAGCAGGGTACCATCGAGTAAGAGCCGGAATGCCTGCATTGGAACCCAGGGATGATGGCGGCGCAGCTGAAATCGCCCGCTCTGCACCGCACTGGCAACCAGCGCCGTCATACAGTGTACGATTCCGCCACTGCCATTGCTAAACACAATACTCGTATGCAGGCCGCGCGCTAACCAACCGCCTTCCGAGCCATCGCCATCGATCGCTGCGCCCAGCAGCTCATCATCGCGCAGTAAAAGCACGCCACTACGCCCGGCACCAATCATCACCTGTACATGCAGCACAGCCCCATCGGCGGCGCGGTAAGCAAGCGTGCCGCTATAGCCTGTGCTGCGCTGGTTATCGATGAAGAGGTAAATATGTTCGGCGCTGTAGCGCACCTGAAGGAGCAGGCCATCGCTATCGGCCCAGGCATACCGCGCATTACCGCCCAGCGCCTCAAGCGTTTCATAGAGTTGTTCGGCACCAAGCGGGTATGGCAGGCGTGGCTTATAGAAAAACCCCGCGGCGGGCGTATGCTCGGATGGGCCAAGCAGCGCAAGGTTGCTCGCCGGAGCAAGCAGCTGTGCCGCCAGCGGATGATGCGTGAGTTCGGTAGGAACTGCAACAAGCTTATAGGCCGCGAGCTGTGCGGGCGTGGCTGTGGTAATGTCGAGGAAGGCAAACGCCACATTTGTGGCGGTTAAGGTGGCGATTACAGTTTCGAATACTGGCGGCGACGCGCCATCGATAAGCAGCGCAAGTTCGGCGGGAATACGGGCCGTAGCGAAATCGCCTGGGAGTACAGTTAGTACACTGCGCAGGCTACGCACGCGCCAGAATGCTGGGCGCGGGCTACCATCGGAGCGCAGCAGCGCAGCCTGCGGTGGAACTGCCTGTACAGCCAGCACTGGATCGACCGCTGCGGCCAGGGCGCCGGGCATGTGTGTGCCTTCTGGAAACGCAGGCAATGGATTGGGGAAGGGCGTGGGCCAGCCTGCATCGCGCAGCCAATCGGCGGCCTGGGCGCTGCCAGGGTATAGCTGCAAGCGCACACGCGGGCGCGCGTAGTGCTGAAACGGTGCCAGTTGCTGCACAATCGCATTGGCCCAACCGCGCGCCGCCGGGTGCATAACCCGGGCTTCCGGCTCGGACGCTGCTGGTGTGCGCCCGGCCTCCGGGCTGGCCGCCAGGTCGAGCTGAATCAGTACATCTAGAGCGAGCCGACCACATTCCTGAATCAACCCGAGCAGATCGTATTCGGGCGCCGTTACACCGCACAGATCAAGCTCGCCATCGTCAGCGGCGTGCTGTGCCGCAACCAGATGGACAACGACCGTGCTCGCCCCGAGCTGGCGTGCGCGCAGTAACGCTACTAACCACAGGCCACGCGGGATAGCCCGATAGTGAAATGTCAGCCGCTGCAGCGCTGTTTCCAGCGCATCGCTTGCTATCATGAGCGCCCTGGCCCCGCTTCCTATATATATCCACTATGAACAGTGGGACTATAGCATAAAAAAGGTGGCAAGATCGTTATTTTGAGGTTGCACTCAGATGACAGTTTCGGCATATTGCCGGCTTCACTTCTCGGTATAATGATACATGATATTTAATATGTGCGGTGTGCAACGCGCAAAACGACCACACACCGGCAACATTGTATGGCATAAGCGCGAATGATATTCGGAGGATCTGATGCAGGTACACCCGGGAATTTTTAAGGCCTACGATATTCGGGGCATTTACCCCACCGAGCTAAACGAAGATGCGGCCTATGCAATTGGGCGCGCATTTGTGACCTTGTTGAACGCTGAGAAGGTGCTGGTTGGGCGCGATATGCGTACCTCGGGGCCGCAGATTTTTGCGGCGGTGACGCGCGGAATTATGGATCAGGGCGCGGATGTGGTGAATATTGGTATGGTTAGCACCGACCAGTATTACTTTGCTTGCGCCCGGACTGGCCTGCCCGGCATGATGGTAACCGCCTCGCATAACCCCAAAGCCTATAATGGCTTCAAAATGGTGCGCCAGATGCCCTACCTCTTGAGTGGCGACGAGGGCATTCAAGATCTGCGCCGGATTGTAGAAACCGACGACTTCGCACCGGCGATCCACCAGGGCAGCATGACTGAGCTTGATCTCTCGGAAGAGTTTATTACGGCAGTGCTGGGGCTGATTGATGTTGCGGCGCTACGTGCCCACCCGCTGAAGGTAGTGGCCGACACCGGCAACGGCATGGTCGGGCCGATTTTACAGCGGGTGTATGCGCGCTTGCCGGTAGAGCTGGTGGGCCTGTACCTTGAGCCAGACGGAACCCTGCCCAACCACGGGCTTGATCCATTGCAGCCGGAGAATCGCGCCGAGCTTGAGCAGCGGGTGGTGAGCACGGGTGCAGCGGCCGGGTTCGCCTTCGATGGCGACGGCGACCGCTTCTTCACGATTGACGATCGCGGGCAGTTTGTAGCGGGCGACTACATGACCGCACTGCTCGGGCGCTACCTGCTCGCGAAGCAGCCCAGCAGCAAAATTGTGTACGATGTGCGCGCCTCGTGGGCCGTGCCCGAGCTGATTAGCGCGGCAGGCGGCACGCCGCTGATGGAGCGTGTGGGGCATGCGTTCATTAAGCGGCGTATGGCGGCGGAAGGTGCGCTCTTCGGCGGCGAAGTGACCGGGCACTACTATTTCCAATCGTTCTACTACGCCGATTCGGGGCTAATTCCTTCACTGCTGATTATGGAAATGCTGGCAAAAACCGGCAAGCGCATGTCCGAGCTGCTTCAGCCGCTTGAGGCAAAATACTTTATTTCGGGCGAAATTAACAGCAAGGTGGCCGACGCCAAAGCCAAAATGACCGAAATCGCCGCGCGCTACTGCGATGGCCGTATCGAGCGTATGGATGGCATTTCGGTGAGCTACGACACCTGGCACTTCAATGTGCGCGGCTCAAACACCGAGCCATTATTGCGCCTGAACCTGGAATCGGTGGCTAGCCCGGCGGAGATGGAGCAGAAGCGCGACGAGGTGCTGGCGCTTATTCGCGGCTAGCAGCGGCTAGCGCCAGAAAATGATTACGCCTGCGGCGCAAGGTACATTTTTCTTCTTACTGGTGATGGTTTGTACTCCGCACAAACCATCACCAGCACCGCTCCCAAACTTGCTTTGCGCGGGCGCTGTACCGCGCTGCGAAAGACAACAGAACATAGCTAGGCTATGACTCGCTGATCGTCACCTTCACGATCTGCTCGCCCGGCGTGGTTGGGTTCTGCTCGGGGTCGCGCAGCGGAATACCATTCACAATATCCTGCCCGCTCTGCACTTCACCAAAGATTGTATACTGGCTGTTCAGGCTGGTTGCAGGCGCGGTGGTGATGAAGAACTGCGAGCCATTGCCATTCACATCGTTGCCGGGGCGGGCCATCGCCACAATCCCGGGCTTGTCGAACAGCACCTTGTCGGTGAACTCACCGGGGATGGTGTAGCCCGGGCCGCCCGTGCCAGTGCCAGTCGGGTCGCCGCCCTGCGCCATGAAATTCGGTAGCACGCGGTGCCAGGTCACGCCGTTATAGAAGCCCTCGTTCGCCAGAAACACAAAGCTATTCACCGTCTGGGGTGCCAGGTCGGGCCGCAGCTTGATCACAATATCGCCACGCGGCGTGGTGATCGTCGCAGTGTAATTCTTCTTCACGTCGATTGTCATGGCGGGCGCACTCTTATATTTATCGTTGCGGGCGGCAACATCATTGGCCGCGCTGGCCGCTGCCGCCGCGGTTGGTGCCGCAGGCTCCGCCGAAAATGGCGCAGCGGTAGGGGCAATGGCAGTGCTTGCGCCGCGATTGGAAACGAGCATAACAACCAAACCCGCCAGTACGGCCACCACAACCAGGGCCGAAAGAATAGCAGGTAGCGAATTTTGCGGCGGCGGTGTGTCCGCTCGCTTCGGGCGATTTGCTTGACTCACGAATACACTCCTCTAATCGTAGGGTTTAGTATGCCGAACCAGCGGCTATTATACTCGATTGTGCAGCACAGCAACCTAAATTTCTGCTAAGAACAGGCCAAAGCCAATTTGACACACCTCGCGTAGATCAGTATTATCGCAGCACGCCGCGCGCATTCGGGATTGTTCGAGCGCGCCGCCAAGTGTTACGGCTACGCACGCGCCGCCGCAACACCGCCGAGGCATAAAGGGCACTATGAGCGAGAATGATACGACCAGCAGCCGCAAGCTCGACCATGTGCGGATTGTGCTTGGCGAAGATGTCGCTGCCAAAGGCATTACCACCGGCTTCGCCGCCTACCAGCTGCCCCACGAGGCTCTGCCCGAGCTTGCACTCGACGAAATTGACACCAGCACAACGTTTCTTGGCAAACCGATGCGCGCGCCACTACTGATCAGCTCAATGAC
>JAFEAS010000189.1:14291-16620 GCA_018266315.1 Chloroflexi bacterium SZAS-1
AGGCGCTGGGGCTGGCGCTGGGGGTTGGCTCGCAGCGCTCGGCCATCCGCGACCCCAAGCTGGCCTACACCTACCAGGTGCGCACGGTTGCACCGCATATTCCATTGCTGGCGAACCTGGGCGCGGTGCAGCTCAACTATGGCTATGGCGTTGGTGAATGCCGCCGCGCGGTTGAAATGATCGAGGCCGACGCGCTGATTTTACATCTCAACCCGCTGCAAGAGGCAGTTCAGCCCGAGGGAAACACCAACTTCAAGGGGCTGCTGGCGAAAATCGAGCAGGTGTGCCGCGCCCTGCCGGTGCCAGTAATCGCCAAAGAAGTGGGCAATGGCATTGGTGCCGCCACTGCGCGCCGCCTGATTGAGGCGGGGGTGTGGGGCATTGATGTGGCCGGTGCGGGCGGCACCAGCTGGAGCGAGGTCGAGCGTTTTCGGCATACCACTGACGCGGGTAACCGTGTAGCAGGCGCATTCGCGGGCTGGGGCATCCCTACCACCGAGGCCATTCGGCAGGTACGCGCGGCCCTACCGCATGTGCCGCTGATTGGCAGCGGCGGCGTGCGCAGCGGCGTCGACCTGGCCAAGGCGATCGCACTTGGAGCGGATATAGGGGCCACGGCCAAACCCGCACTTGGCCCGGCGAGCGGCGCGCAGGCCACCGAAGCAGTGATTACCGGCCTGGGCGCATATATTGCCGAGCTACGCGTCGCCATGTTTTGTAGCGGCTGCGCCAACCTTCAGGCGCTGCGTGGGCTAGCGCTCGAACGGATGTAGGAGTTCTTTTTACCGTTCAGGGTTCATCCTTCACCCTGCATCCTTCGCCTGATTGGTTGTACCACATGCACGTTACCTCACTCAGCCTGCGCGATTTCCGCACCTACGAACGGCTTGACCTGGCGCTTGAGCCAGGCACTACGCTGTTCTACGGGCCAAATGCCGCGGGCAAAACTACCATCCTCGAAGCGCTGTTTTACCTGGCTACCACACGTTCGCCGCGCGCCGGGGCCGACCGCGAGCTGGTGCGCTGGGATGCCCAGGGCGATATTGGCACACCGCCATTCGCGCGCCTGCTGTGCGAAGTAAAACGCAGCGATGGCAAAGTGCGGCTGGAAGTTGTGGTGCAACGCCGCGCCGACGATGAAGGCCAGCTCACCGGCGCATCGCTCAAAACCGTGCGCATCGACCGGCGGGCCGTGCGGGCGCTTGATTTAGTGGGCAACCTGCGGGTGGTGCTGTTTACGCCCGCCGACCTGGCGCTGGTCACCGGCGCGCCTGCCGAGCGTCGGCGCTACCTGGATGTGACGCTCTCGCAGCTGAATGGCCGCTATGTACGCACCCTTTCGCACTACCAGAAGGTGGTGCAGCAGCGTAATAGCCTGCTGCGCGCCTGGCGCGAGCGCCGCCGCCCGTTACGCGGGGCCGACGACGAGCTAGCCTTCTGGGATCGTGAGCTGACGCTTTCGGGCGCGTATGTGCTGCACGAGCGCCTGGCCGCCGTCGCCGAGCTGAATACCCTGATCGGCCCAATCTTCTGCCAGGTGAGTGCGGGCGATACCCCACTGATTGCGGCTTACCAGAGCACCGTAGCCGGGCTGGATGGTCTGCCCGATGAGCGCGCAATCGAGGCGGCGTTTCTGGCAAACCTGGCGCGCATCCGCGACGACGAGATTGGGCGCGGGCAAACCCTGATTGGCCCCCACCGCGACGACCTGCTGCTGAGTATGGGCAGCATTAGCGTTGGCACCTACGGCTCGCGCGGGCAGCAGCGTAGCGCCACCCTGGCACTCAAGCTGGGCGAGGCCGAGCTAATGCGTGCCCGCGCTGGCGACGCACCGGTGCTGCTGCTCGATGACCTGCTTTCGGAGCTGGATGCTGAGCGCCGCAGCCACCTGCTGGCAGCTCTGACACAACCCGGCCAGCAAACGCTGGTGACAGCGACCGGCATGGAGGATTTCGACGCGGCATTTCTGGCGCAGGCCAAGAAGATTCGTGTCGAAAACGGGCGGCTGTACCCTTCATAAGTACAGGCTTACCGAACCACAAAGATACGCATACAGAGTGAAGCGAAGAAGGGTACGCGCCGATACCTGCCTGCTGAATACCAGCCACCCTGGTGCCGAAACACGTAAACCTCTCCCTGGTACTTTTGCCCACGCTATGAAGCTATCACCCGAACAGCGCGCCTTCGCCCACCTGGCCCACAAGCTTGCACCGGGCGGAACAGTTTTGCGTACCCAGCCGCTGAACGGCGGCAGCTCGGCCCGCATGGACGCGCTGGAAATAATGCAAGCCAACGGTACCTGCCTGCGTGTGGTGGTGCGCCGCCCGGG
>JAFEAS010000018.1:0-472 GCA_018266315.1 Chloroflexi bacterium SZAS-1
TGGCATACGTCTGTGTGTACTGGCGCGATTCTTGTGTTCAGTATACCACAGCCCCTGAGGGAGCCTTTTTTTGATGCATATGCAGGTCGCAAGGATAAGTATTCCTCATGGTTAGCATGTGCTGATTGTGCTTCTAATACCGAATCCGGCGCATCGCTTGTTCTCTAGTGGGGTTCGGGGGCGGCAAGCTGCCCACCGAAATTACGTTTCTCGTGCAGTACCCGGCGTAACCGGGCACTGCACGAGAAAATCCAAGGAACCAAACGATGTTAGTATAATTAGGACTTTCGCTTACTCAAGCAAAATCTTCTCTTTCTTGGTGATGTTTTGCGCTCCGCGCAAAACATCACCAAGAAAAAAGAAAAAGTACCGTGCTGCCGCAGACAAATAAACCAGTAAGCGAAAGTCCTATTTATATGGCCTCAGTAGGTGTTCCCGACTATGCGCGGTAGGCAGAAGTAAACCCAATAGA
>JAFEAS010000018.1:488-10001 GCA_018266315.1 Chloroflexi bacterium SZAS-1
AATAGATGTGCAACCCACCAATGCTTATGAGCTAAGGGCGCTACCATCGAATCTGGGCAGTGTCCAGCCGTTGTTGCCATAGTAGAAATCGATTTGGGGCACGTTCAAGGTGGTGAACAATTCCGTCACCAGATCATTGGTGGGGTATTCTAACGTTGCGAGATCGCTTGAGGTGCACCACAGGAAGACATTATAGGTACCATGATCAAGTGGCTCCTGCATGTAGGCATATGAGGGGCAATTTAGCGGCTTAGTGGTCGATAGATACATATTCCGCGAGATATAGGTCGGATAGTTGTACTGCGATGCATCATAGAAACCGATATAAAACGCCTGGGGCAACAGCATCTTGTAGAAGCAGATGCGATTGCCATTTTGCCCATTTGCAGCAACTTGCCCAGCCTGCTGCAAGTTCCAGCGCCATGCGCCCTGCCACAAGGCATTGAGCGCAATTAGCTTGAAGCGATCTTTGACAACGAGCGTTTGCTGGGTTGCCAGCGCGGTATTGGAGTTTTTGTAATCCTCGTCAATCTTTTCCTGGAGGTGCAAGTACTCAACCGTGGTACCGGGATTGCCGGTGCTGATTGTTCCAAACACCGACCCGGCGAGAGAGGCCCATGTGGCTAATATAACCGCCATCCCTTCCATGCCAGGGATGGCCGCGACGCCCCAGAGGGCAGCGTCGATCAACGCGCCCAGCCAGTATACGATCGGCGAGGAAGGCGAAGGTGGCCGCACAATTTGCTCGACACAATGCGCCAAATCGATATCCTGCTGATTCTGGATATATAAAAGCGACTGGTAAATCGCAGCGTATTGGCTGTAGACCGTACTAACTGCGCCAAGTTCCTGTGCCAGCGTGGCCGTGACCTGTTTGATATCATTTGCCGAATACGCGCTCATCCACTGCCAGGCAGGCTGGCTGGGGTTGCTCTCAAGCAGCTGCGTCGCCCAATTACTAAAGTTGTTCTGGTTCGCTGGATTAGTGTATTCCGAGCGAAGGTCGATTGAGGTGGGTGGTGTCAGTGCAGGCCCAATCTTCTGATAAATCTCCAGCTGTGCGCCGCTAAAATCGCTAAAGCCATTGGTAGGCGCATTGGCTATGAGATCGAGGTTCCAGCTTTTCGGTGTGCTCTGTGGGCCCCAAGCGAATGCGAGCTGATTATTGGTCCACTCCAGGAAGCCAACGGTAGCGATCTTCATATCGAAGACGACGCATTCATCCGCACCATCCCCGTTGACATCGACCATACTCATCACGAGCGGGTCTGTGACCGATAGATTTGGCGACCCGGTGCCCAGCGATACCATGCTGGAGTCTTGCCACTGCAGCAGCAGCGAGTTAAGCATGGTTTGCCCAAAGTTCGGGTAGAACATCACGATCTCACTCGCCGCGCGCCCCAGAATTTTTGCCGCAAAGGAAGATACATTGCCCGACATCACAATCTGTAGTTCTTGGGTGAAGAATGTTCGGTTGATCCACAGCGGTACGATCTGCAAATCACGCCACGCGAACACGCCCATACCATAATAGTACTGCTCGATGATAATCAACTCGTCATTACCGTCACCGTCGATATCGCTGATCAATAGGTGATCGCCAGGGGACATCAGCCACCAGCCAATCGCCGGATTGGAAGGATCGGAGATCGTGCTATGTGATGACTGCCCTACAATAACCAGATCTTGCCTGGTGCTATCCCAGCCTAGTACAACGAGATAGCCGTCGTTTGCGCTGAAGACAACGATCTGATCACAGGTATCGCCATTAGCAGCACCCAGGCGCGCGGGAAAAAATTGATCCCATGTTTGAATCACCAATCCACCGGTTACAGTCAAATTCTGGCTGTTCAGATTCCATAAGGGAGTGAGCGTAGAGCCTTGCCATTTTAGAAGCCCAAGAAAGCGGTGTTGGGCGATATACACCATAATCTCGGCGCTGCCATCGCCATCGACATCAAGAACGTAAAATGTTATAGCGGAATTCAACGGTAACCCGCCAGGCCACACCGCCGCCCATTGCTTCAATGGGTCAGCCGAACTCCACAATGTCTGCAGCTGCTGACCATTCCACTGTAACACGCCCATACCCTGGGTTGGGCTATAGACGAAGACTTCATCATTGCCATCATGATCGAGATCCGCCGTGTAGTATTGGTCGTCTGTATTGATGTGCCATCCAGTGGAGACGCCCGCAGCGGCCGGGATGTTTTGAACACAAGTATAGATGCTGAGTAATTGGCCGGAGGCCGTATCAGGCCACTGGGCATCAATATCGCTAAAACTGAAGTACGAGAGGATTGTCAGCGACTGGTTTGTCGGATTCATCAAGATCGTTTCACAGCGCTGATCACCATCGATATCACCAATCATAAAAGTGCCCATAGCAGACACGGTGAAAGGTAAAGCCGGGCCAAGCTCCAGATACTCTTTCATAATATTCTCCGATTGTCTGGTGTAGTAGCTGGCTGGGTAGCATGCATATAAACCCTGGGGCAAATAAGCAGAGGCCCTGAACGCTATCACGATCAAACGACAAACGAGGGCACGCAGGTGATGTAATACAGGTGTGCTGTACGCGCTATTGCGAGGAAAGCCGCGACGAAGCGCAATCTCAGGCGCCGTCAAGTCTCCGCGAACCTTACTGTGAACTGATGGTGTGTAGAGTGGGTTGAAGATGCAGCTATTGTACTGCTGAGGCAAGCACCATGTCAACGCTTCTGCTTGGCATATAAGGCAATGGGTCTCAGGCTTCTTGTTCGCCCTGCCGCCTTATACCAAATCCGGTTGAATACGTGTATATCATGCACAAGCCAAACGCTAGCGCGTGGTGCGTCATACTATTGGCGAATTTGGTATTATCACTGCATATGTTTTTTGAATTCACTGCGTTTGCCTGTCAACAATAGGTCGGCGCGGTTCTGTTTGTAGGGGTATATTGGTGCTACCACAGCCCCAGCTGCACCGCCGCGCGCCGCCCATCGAGCAGCACATACGGCGCGGCCCAGCTGGTCGTCACACCGAGCGCACGCAGCTGCGCCAGGTCGCGCAGTTTGGCCGCGCGCCGGGCCGCGATGATCTTGTCGGCGCTTTTGGGGCCGATGCCGGGGATGCGCAGCAGCTGCTGGCGTGTGGCGCAGTTCAGCTCAACTGGCGCGTGGAGATGGCGCTCAGCCCAGGCTTGCTTGGGGGTCTTGTCGCGTGGCAGCAGTCCCTGCGCGTCGAAGGGCAGCTCGTCGTAGCGGAAGCCATAATCGCGCAGCATGAAGTCGCTCTGGTACAACCGCAGCGCGCGGGTCGGGTCTGCGGCGGGCTGTTCGGCAAACGGCGAGCGCGCGATTGGATGGAACGCCGAGAAATAGGCGCGCCACAGCCCCAGCTCACGCTGCGCCCGCTGCACTGTTTCGAGCAGCTCACGGTCGCTTTCGCCCACTGCGCCCACCACAAACTGGGTCGTCAGGCTGCGCGCGGCGGGCCGCCCCTCCTGCCGAGCACGCTTGATCAGCGCGGCTGCCCAGGCCAGCCGCCCCCACATCGTTGAAGCAAATTCTTTATCCGGTGCCAGGTCGTTCAGCCGCGCCTGGTTAGGCGCTTCCAGGTTCAGGCTCACGCGGTCGGCCAGCTGCACCGCGCGCTCGATATATTCGAACGCCGCGCCGGGGATGAGCTTGAGGTGAATGTAGCCGGTGTAGCCCTCTTTCAGCCGCAGCCGCTCGACGGTACCCAGCATCTTTTCCATCGTGGTATTCGCATCGGGCACAATGCCCGAGGAGAGGAACAGCCCATCAACGCGCTTCTGCTCTGTGAGCGAGACAAACGTTGTCGCCAGCTCATCGGGCTTGAAGGTGGTACGTTTGCGCTGGATGGCGCAGGACGTGAAGCAATAGTGACAGCGATACCGGCAGGCGTTGGTTTGCAGCACCTTGAAGAGGCGTGTCGTGCCACCACCTGCTTGTTTAGCATTGTAAACAAAGCCGGTGGCGTGCTGAATGCCTTGCTGGATGCTCTGCGTAGCGGGCACATCGGTCACTTCCTCGGCAGCCTCGCTACCGAGAATCGCTAGCTTCTGCTGAATGTCCGGTTCCATGATAATTGCGGTACTCATCGCCCCTCCTGCAACCCGTGCGCACCAAAATTATAGCACAGATGTACAAATATATACTACTTTGTGCGCAATCGGCATCCATCTTCGGCTGCGTGCGGCATTCGGGTGAACACGTACCCAAGGGTGGGAGCTGGGGTGGCGTTGCCGCCCTCAGAATTTCCCTTTGTGGTGCTCGGCAACACCGCCCCTGCACGAGGTACCGAAATCGGCTACCATATCTCGCTGGCATCAGACAAGCGATGCGATGAAGGGGCGGCTGGCTGCTGCCAGCCGGAGGGGAGAACGTGAGCGGCACGCACATCAGGGGCACGTTTCAGGTATACTGAGCGCCACCACAAATTTCAACGGCAGCTCTGGTAGTGAATAGCGAACTGAAGCAGGCCGCTAATGCCCGAACCAAGAACAGTGCACGAACACTCGCGCCGTCGCACGATGCTGGTTGTCGGCGTGTGCCTGGCGCTGGCGCTGCTGCTAGCGGCTTGCCCGCTCAGTGTTGTAGCGGTGCAGCAACGGCTGATCAAGCCGCCGCACTTTGCAATATCGATTGCAGGGGTTGAATTTGCCGCGCCTTGCCCACCGCACAAATTTATGTGCGATGATATTGTTAACTGGTATGCGCTCTGGCGCGGCGACCGCGAGCCGGACGGCAGCATGACCTACCGGCAGCTTTTTTTTGTCTACCTCAAGCCCGAGCGGCGCTAGGCAATTGCCCAGGTGCTACCCTGTGCGGTTTTGGTGATTTCGATCTGCACCGGGAACATATCTTTCAGCTCCTGAATGTGCGTGATCACCAGAATATGCTTGAACTCACCCTGCACCGAGGTAATCGCCTCAACCAGGCGCTCGCGGCCTTTCGCATCTTGCGAGCCGAAGCCTTCGTCGATAACGAGCGTTTCGAGGCGCGCGCCCGCGCGGCGGGCCAGCAGCTTGGCTAGCGCCACGCGAATAGCAAAATTGAGGCGGAAGGCTTCGCCGCCGGAGTAAGCATCGTAGTCGCGTGTGCCCAGCCCATCGGCGATCTTGATGTCGAGCGTTTCAGCCGTGTCGCCTTTCTTGGTGTCGCGCTGAGTCTCGAAGCTCAGGTGCATCTGGTTATCGGTCATGCGCGCCAGCAGGTGGTTAGCCTCATGCTCGATCTCGGGGATGGCGGTCTCAATCAGTAGCGCCTGTACGCCCTTCTTACCAAACGCCACAGTCAGCTCATCGAACAGACCCTTGCGCTCGGCCAGGGCTTTGCGCCGCATCTCAGCTGCCAGGAGTTCGGCGGCGGCTTCCTCGGCGCGCTGCAACAATGCGCGCTTTTCGCCCAGGTCACGCTCGGCTACCGAAAGCTCGCGGCGGCGCGCACCTAATTCGGCTTGCACGGCATCGCGCTCGCGCAGCGCCGGGGCCAGCCCGCGCAGCTCATCGTCCAGAGTGCGCAGTTGCGCTTCGGCGGCCTCAACCGCGGCGGTGCTGCGGTTCAAGGCGGCGGTCACGCGTTCCAGGTCGCGCTGGTCGCGGGCTTCGTGCTCTTCGGCGCGGGCGAGCTGCTGCTGCTGGGATTCCCAGTGGGCCAGCTCACGCATTGCTGCAACTGCTGCCGTCGCCAGCTCGGGGGTGAAGCCCAGGGCTATGATGTCGGCATCCACGCGCTTGAGCGCCACGCGCGCAGGGCCAGCGAAATCGTCCATCGCTAGCGTGGTTTGCAGCTCGGTAATGCGCTCTTCTTGCTCGTGCAGCGCGGGCGTTTCGGCCTCGATATCCTGCACGCTGCGGCGCTTGGCGTCGATCTCAGCGCGCAGGCGCGCCTGGTCGGCGAGCTGCTGCTCAAGTGTGGTGATGCGCGCTTCCAGGCGGCTCATCTCGCGATCGAGGGTTGCAGGCTCGCCCAACGCTGTCAGCGACGCTTCGACTCGGGCCAGCTCACCACGAATACCGCGCTCGTAGTCGCCTTTCACAATCTGTAGCTGAATTTCTTCCAGCGTGCGCTGGTCGTCGCCCTGCTTGCGGCGCAGCTCATCGGCGGCGTGCAGCTCGCGCTCAAGGCGGGCGATGCGGCCTGCTAGCTCGGGCAGTGCGGCAGTGCGGCGCTCGGCGGTTTTGAGCGTGGTGCGCAGCTCGGCCAGCCGAGTATCAGCAGTATCGGCCTCGCGCTTGGCGGCACTGAACAGACCACGCAGCTCGGCGCGCTCGCGGGCGTATTCGGCATGAATATGGGCGATGCCATCATCACCCAGCTCGCTTTTACACAGCGGGCAGGTGTGCGTATCTTCGCCGAGCAGCGCCAGCTTGCGGTTAATCTCTTCGCCACGTGCCTTAATCGCATCGCATTCGGAACGGCGGGTAGCGCTGCGATCCACCAGCTCGTGCTCTTCGGCGCGCAGCTGCTCAAGGGCGGTTAGCTCGCTATCAATTCGGCTGCGCTCGTCGAGTACCTGGGTTAGCTCGGTGCGCCAGCCGTCTTCATCGCGCAGGTAGTCGGCGGCTTCCTTCACCTTGCGCTTCAGCTCTTCGCGCGTGCCTACCAGCGAATCGTGCTTGAGCTTAATCTGGCTGTCGAGCTTGGTGCGCTGCAGGTTCAGCTCGTGGGCCGAGCGCTGACGCTCACGCAGGTCGTCGCGGCGCATACGGGCATCGTTCAGCTCGCGTGCAGCCGGGGCCAATGTATCGAGCTGGGCCTGTAGCCGCGCAATTTCGGCTTCGATCTTCGGGCGGCGGGCGGCGCGCTCACGAATATCGTTGGCTTTATTCTGGGCAACCTGTAGCTCGGCTTTCAGCTGTAGCTCGGCCTCGCGCAGGGCATCGGCGTGGCTGCGACGGCGCTCCTGCAGGGTTATATATTGCTCGCGCAAGCCTTCGAGCCGCTCGCGTTCGGCGCGCGCCGCCAGCAGCTGTGCCACCCCTGCGCGGATTTCCGCGCGCCGCGCCAGGATGTGCTGGGCCTCGGACAGGGCGCGCTGGAGCCGTGTCACCTCACTGGCATGCTCGTGCTGCTCGGTCTGTGCGCGGCGTAGCTCGGCGTCGGTGGTGGCGCGGCGGGCTTTCACGCCCTCAAGCGATTGCACGCGCGCGCTGGCGGCGGTGTATGTTTCCTCGGCTGCCGCAACCGCCGCGCCGATCTGTTCAACCTGCCGCTCCTGCGCGCTTACCAGCTGGGCATAGGTCGCCTGCTTTTCGGCTTGGCGCTGTAGCTCACCAATCTGCCCCTCGATGCCCTTCAGCTGGCCGTCGAGCCCACGCGCGCGCTCTTTGGCGCTGCCTTCGAGCTTCTCGTAGGCATCGAGCCCAAGGATTTCGGCCAGCACTTGCTTGCGGCGGCCCGGCTCTTTCTTGGTGAACTCGTCGGCGTGGCCCTGGCGCAGGTAGGCCGAGTTGGCGAAAATGTCGTAGTTCATGCGCAGCGTGGTAATAATGGTTTGCTGCGTTTCGCGGATGGTTGCGCCGCTCAGCGGCTTCCACGCGCCATTATTGCGCACCTGGAAATCGAGCCAGCTCTGGCCGGTTTTGCGCGCCTTGCTGCGCTTGCGAATCACCCGGTAGTCGTTGCCGTCGATCATAAAAGTGAAATCGACTTCCATCTCCTGCGCGCCCAGCGCGATCAGGTCGTCGTCGCTCTTCAGGCGCGCCTCGCCCCACAAGGCCCAGGTCATCGCATCGAGCAGCGCCGATTTGCCCGCGCCATTTTCGCCCGAGAGGCAGGCGATCTGGATGCCCTGAAAATCGAGCGGCGGCAGATCGTCGCGATAACACATGAAATTGCGCAGCAGCAGTGAGCGTGGAATCACAACGCGCCTCCAAGTTTATAGCCGTAAACCTACCACGGTTCAGTAGCACAAGTTTGCGTATTTCTAGCGTTGGGTATTATACGCGCTTCATCCGGCATCGGCAAGGGCTGGGCGCAGTTCCTGCTTAGTTCTCAGTGCCGCTACGGCGCAGGGGTGAGAATGCTCGCCCGCCGCTCAGGGCTTGACAGCTGCCCAGCGCGCGTGTATGTTGGCGCGCATTTCCCGCAGCACCCACTATGAGCAGGAGGCACCGCCATGGCCGCACCTTCGCCCCGTCGGCGCGCCGATTTCAGCCTGGGCACCGCTATCGATTACCTGCTCATCATTGCCGCCGGACTGATTGCCGCGCTGAATGTTGCGCTGTTTCTTGCGCCACACCGCATCGCGCCGGGCGGGGTGAGCGGCATTGGCATTATCATCAACGCGCTTACCGGCTGGTCGCTCAGCCTGGTGATGCTTGGGTTCAACATTCCATTGCTGGCGCTGGGCTTTCGCTTGCTCGGCGGCTGGCGCTTCTTGCGGCGCTCGCTGCTCTACACGGTTATCGCGAGTGGCGGGGTTGATATTGTGGCGCACTACCTGCCGCCCGCCGGTATCAGCAACGACCTGCTGCTGAATGCAATTTACGCGGGCGTGGTGGGCGGCATCAGCGCCGGGCTGCTATATCGAGGCGGCGGCGCGGGTGCCAGCACCGGCGTGATTTCGCGCGTGCTACAGCGCCTGACGGGGATGCCGCTCAGTCAGGCCTACCTGCTCGTCGATGGCGGCATTATTCTGGTAGCAGCGCTGCTCTTCAGCTGGGAGGCGGCGCTCTATGCGCTGATGACGCTGTTCATTTGGGGGGTTGTAGCCGATTATGTGCTCGAAGGGCCGGGCGTGATCCGCATCGCCACAATCATCACCGACCACGGCGACCGCGTGGCGACCGCAATTATGAAACAGCTGGGCTATGGCGTTACGGCCTGGCGCGGCGAGGGCAAATTCACCCACCAGCCGCACGATGTCCTGTTCACCACCATTAATCGCTCGCAGGTGAACGAGCTGCGCGAAGTGGTGGCCGCCACCGACCCGCATGCGCTGCTAGTGATCGGCCAGGGGCACCAGGCGCTCGGCCAGCGCTTCCGCCCGCTCCAGCCGCGCTTCCGCTCGCCTAACATCGCGTTGATGCCCGATGATGTAGCCGATGACGACGCTCGCTAGCGGATTATAAGCCGCATTTTAAGCAATTTTTCATGCGGCCATGCGCTCATCTTGACAGCGCCATGTAAACGTGATAGGCTTTACACCTACGAACAAATCATGTTCTCGCAAAGCCTGATTCAGCGGTTGATTCGTCGCCCAGGAAGCACCTATGCCCGATAAATATTACCAGGAGTACGGGCCGATGAGTCGGCGCCGTGCTACGCGCCAACGCTTCGACGACCCCGCCCCGGTCACGGTGCAACCTCTGGAAGAGGATGAGACGCTCGAATACGCGCCACGTCCGTTTCAGCGCGCCGGGCAGGTGCGCCGCCGCTGGGGCGGGCTGCGGCTGCTGCTTGGGATTGTGGCGTTAGGCGTGGTGATTGTTGCGGCGATGCCCGCTGTGCTCAACCTGTTTCCCGCCGATCATGTAGCGGATGGGGTGAGCTTGCAGGGCGC
>JAFEAS010000018.1:10072-11676 GCA_018266315.1 Chloroflexi bacterium SZAS-1
GCCTTTCAGCGCACCCCGATCACGCTGAGCTTCGAGGGCCGCAGCTGGGCGCCCACATTGGCGCAGCTTGGCGTGCGCTTCGACCCGGCTACCGTTGCGACTGATGTGCTGGCCGCTGGGAATAGCGGCGGGGTGCTGGCCCGCGCGAATGCCCTCTGGCAGCGCTGGCGCGGCGGCATTGATGTTGCCCCGCACCTGAGCATTGATGCACGCGCGCTGCAAGCCTATCTGGGCACGGTTGCCGCCAGCATCGAGCAGCCACCGCGCGATGCTGCGCTGAGCATCGCCGATGGGAACGTGCTGCCCACGCAAGCGCAGATTGGGCGGCAAATGCTGGCCGATGATACCGCCGCAGCAATCGTGCAGGCGCTGCAAACACTGTCGCCGCAGGTGGTGCCGCTGCGCACACGCACGCTTGAGCCGCGCATCACCGATGCTGCGCTCGTGCCCGCCACCGCTACCGCCCAGGCGCTGCTCAATCAGCCGCTGACCCTGCGCCAGGGTGAGCAGCAATGGGTATGGGATGCCAACAAGATCGCCGAGATTATTGCGATTGAGCCAGTAGGCCGCCAGCTGCGTGTGCAGATCGACCCCGATCGCCTGAACAAGGCAGTGCAAAAGCTCGCCCAGGTGGTCGATACTGGCACCAGCGAGCCGCGCCTGGCCTTCCGCGCAGGTAAGGTGCAGATCGTCAAGCCGGGGCAGGATGGATGGCGGCTCAAGCAAGCCGCTGCCGCGCAGGAGATCAGCCAGACCTTACAGCTGGCACATCGCGAGCTTGCGCTGCCGGTCGAGCAGCTTGCGCCGCAGGTCACCGCGAAATCACTGCCCTCGTTGGGTATTGTGGGGCTGGTAGGCGAGGGCAAAACCAGCTTCGCCGGTTCGGCGGCCTACCGCGTGACGAACATTAAGGCGGGCGCGGCGCGTATGGATGGCGTGCTCATTGCGCCGGGCGAAGAGTTCTCGTTTAACACCCAGCTCGGCGCAGTGGACGAAAGCAACGGCTTCGTGCAGGGTTACGCCGTCATCGGCAACCGCACCCAGCTCGAATGGGGCGGCGGCGTCTGCCAGGATTCAACCACGGTATTCCGCGCGGCCTTTTGGGCTGGGCTGCCGATTACCGAACGCCACGCCCATCCCTTCTATATCAGCTGGTACGACGATTATAGCTACCCGGGCGATTCTGCGCCGGGCATGGACGCGACTATTTTCACCGGCGTGCTCGACCTGAAGTTTGTGAACGATACCGGCCACTGGCTGCTGATGGAAGCCAAGGTTGATGAGGCTGCCGAGGTGCTGAGCGTGCGCCTGTACGGCACCAAGCCCAACCGCACGGTGGAGGCGCGTGGCCCCGATGTGACACGGATTATACCCGCACCCGGCGACCCGGTGTATGTGGACGATAACACGCTACCTGCTGGCACGGTGAAGCAGACCGATCACGCGCGGCGGGGCATGGATATTACCGTGTATCGCGTGATTACCGAGAATGGCGTGCAGAAGACGCCCGAAACCTTCTTTACGCGCTTTAAGGCATGGCCGAATGTGTTCACGCGCGGCACCGGCTAGGCCCCAGAAGGGTTCACCACAGAGGCGCAGAGGCA
>JAFEAS010000018.1:11731-18649 GCA_018266315.1 Chloroflexi bacterium SZAS-1
TCCATGTCGATTGCACAGCCGAAAACGCTGGCTTCTACGAGCGTTGCGGCTTGCAGACAAGGTTGGAAGGCATTGGCGACCTAGTGACAAGCGCCGAGCCGAAATAATGCCAGTGCAACCGCCAACCTTTGTGATGCTCGCCGGGCTGCCGGGCAGTGGGAAATCGACGCTGGCTGCGGCATTGGGCGCACGGCTGGGCTGGCCTATCCTCGACAAAGACATCCTCAATGCGGTGTTGCTCACCGCGCAGCACGACCAGGCCCAGGCTGGCCCGCTGGCCTACGAGCTAGTGCTCACAATGGCGCACCAGCTGTTCGTCGTGCAGCGCCTGTCGCTCATTCTCGACACTGCCGGGCGACAGCCGCTACTGCTTGAGCAGGCGCACACGATGGTGGCGGAAGCGCCAGGTACACTAAAAGTCATTCGGCTCGCCATCTCCCACGCGATTCGGCAGGCCCGCCTGAGCCAGCGCGCGGCGGGGCCTTCGCAGTGGCGCAGCGATAACACGTCTGCCGAACAGGAAGCCGCCTGGTACGCGCACCTACCCACCGATACACTGCTGTTGGATGGCGCACAAACAGTTGACGCACTGCTTACCCAGACACTTGTATTTCTGCAACCTGAAACGACCTGCAAGCAATGAGCCAGCCCGACGCCCCCATCCTCGATATTCGCAATGTCGCCAAAGCCTACGACGGCATACCCGCACTGCGCGATGTCAGTTTGCAGGCTGCGCCCGGCGCAATTGTCTGTCTGCTTGGCCCCTCGGGCTGCGGCAAAACCACGCTGCTGCGACTCATCGCCGGGCTTGAGCAGCCCGACAGCGGCACAATCGTGTTCGCAGGCCGCGCGCTGCCAGGCGTGCCAACCCACCAGCGCGGCTTTGGCCTGATGTTTCAGGATTATGCACTGTTCCCGCACCGCGACGTTGCCGGCAACATCGCCTTCGGCCTGCGCATGCAACACCTGCCGCCCGAGCATATCCGCGCGCGCGTGGCCGAAATGCTGGCGCTAGTTGGCCTGGCAGGCTACGAACACCGCCGCGTCTACGAGCTTTCGGGCGGCGAGCGCCAGCGTGTGGCCCTGGCCCGCAGCCTGGCCCCCAGCCCGCGCCTGCTCATGCTCGATGAGCCACTCGGCGCGCTCGACCGCGCGCTGCGTGAGCGCCTGCTCGACGAGCTACGCGATATTCTCAAGCGTGTGGGTGTCACCAGCATCTACGTCACGCACGACCAGGCCGAGGCATTTGCCATTGCCGACTGGCTCGTGCTGATGCAGGCCGGGCAAATCGCCCAGCAAGGCCCGCCCGAGGCCGTATATCGCCAACCGGTGAGCGCCTTCGTCGCGCGCTTCATGGGGCATAGCAACCTGGTTGCGGGGCAGGTGATTGGTCAGGAAGAAACCGATGTGGTTGTCGATACCGCGCTTGGTCGCTTCGTCAGCGCCGGTGGCGGCCCCAACATAGCACGCGGATCGGCGGTGCTGGTGGTGCTACGCCCCGAGGCCGCCACCCTGGCGGGCGCGCTTGAGCCAGCAGGCCCAAACCAATTGCACGGTACCGTCACCGAGCGCTCATTCCGTGGCAGCCGCACGCGCCTGGTCGTACAGCCCGCCGCTGGCCCGGCGCTTACTTTCGAGCTCGATGCCGCCGCACTGCCACCCGTCGGCGCGCCGATAACCCTGCGCCTGCGCCCCGAGGCAATAAGCCTGATTCCAGATCCAAACGGCTACAACACCAGCGAGCGAGCGCCAAATGGCTGAAGCTATCGCCGTACCAGGCCGCTACCACGCCAGCCTTCGCCAATGGCTGCCATACACTAGTGGCGTAACACAAGCCGCTACCCTTGAGCAGCTCACGATTGCAACCTTCAATGTCTGGTTCGCACCCACCTTTTTTAATGAGCGCTGTCAGGCCCTACTTGCGCTCCTTGCGCAGCACACGCCTGATATCATCGCATTGCAGGAAGTGACGCCCGCATTCTTACAACAAATATTGAGCGAGCCGTGGGTACAGGCAGACTACAGCGTCTCCGACATCAACGGCGACAGCGTCGACCCTTACGGTGTGCTTCTGCTAAGCCGCATCCCAATCGCCGATTGGCAATTTCTCCCGCTGCCCACTGCCATGGGTCGCCAGCTTGTGATTGCACGCGCCCACCTCAATCAAACCAGCACGACCTTCGCCGGTGTTCATCTGGAAAGCCTACGCTACGCGGCTCCAACACGCGCGAAGCAGCTTGCACGCATCTTTGCGCAGCTTGCGCCCGAGCAGCATGTTGCCTTGCTCGGCGATTTTAATTTCTGCGCTAGCTGGGATGAAAATCAGCAACTCGACCCGGCCTACCAAGATCTTTGGCCGTTGCTGCACCCAGAGCAGCCAGGCTTTACCCACAGCGCAAAGTCAATAACATTGCCCATAAACAGCTCTGACACAGCCACTTTCGTGCGGTTCGACCGGGTGCTGCTGCGCTCACAAACCCCTGGCTGGCGTGCCGAAGCAATTGAACTGATTGGCACCGAGCCAATCAGCGGCACAACGACGCCTATCTTTCCTTCTGATCATTTTGGGCTTGTATGTCAGTTACGCTGGCAGAACATGTAGCGCCAAAGACAATCGGGTAGCCAAGTTCAAGCTTCTTGGCAATTACCCCGCGCCTGTGACCGTAAGCACCAAGCGCAGTAGCGCGCGCATGCCTGCCGGGATGCGGGCTGGCTCGATATATTCATCGAGGCGATGCTCGTTCTCACCATCGCCGATGCCAACGCACACCGCCGGGATACCGCGGCTGAGTGGTATATTCGCATCGGTGCTGGCGATATCGAGGGCGGCAGCGAACCCTTCGGCGCGGTAGGCGGCCACAGCGGCGCGCACCAGTGAGTGCGTTACGGGGGTACTGCCCGCTGGCCGGTCGCCCACGGTCTCAAGCGTGAAGGTAATGCCCGGCTCGGCGGCGCGCGCCGCTGCAAGGGCGTGTTCAACCTGTGTCACTAGCTCCTCAAGCACCTGCGGCGCAACCGAGCGCAGATCGAGCAGCAGGCTGGCAGCGGCGGCAATGGTGTTCACCGAGCTGCCACCCTCGATCACACCAATGTTGAAGCTGCTGCGCGGCTCCCTTGGCGCATTGAGCTGCGAAAGACGCGCGGCCAGCCGCACCAGGGCATGGATCGCACTAGGTGCGCCAAAATCGGCCCACGAGTGCCCGCCATTGGCGGCTGCGCTTATGCGGTAGCGCCGCACCCCCAGCCCGGCGTGAATAATTCGATCTGGCCCAGTGCCCTCAAGCGCAATCGCCGCATCAACCTGGCCGTGCAGCCGTTCAACCGCCGCACGCATGCCGCGCAGGTCGCCAAGGCCCTCTTCGCCAACATTCGCCACAAACCAGATATCGCCAGCGTGGGGCAGCTGATAGGTTTCCAGCACGCGGGCCAGGTGCAGCAGCGCCGCCACGCCCAGGCTGTTATCGCCCAGGCCGGGGCCATAAATGCGCGTGCCCTCGCGGCGAATGCGCAGGTCGGTGGAGGCGGGGAACACTGTATCGAGGTGGGCCGCAATAAGCAAAGCCGGGCGGGCGTTTTGGCCCGGGCGGCGGCCATACACATTCCCAATCGCGTCAATCGTAACGTCGTGCAAGCCCAGGCTGCGCATCTGCTCGGCAACATACGTGCCGCGCGCGCCTTCATCGAAGGTAGGGGCGGGGATTTGCTGAATGGCAATCGCAGTATCAACGATCGCGGCGGCATCGAAACTGCGCGCGGCGACCTGGGCAGCAGGCATATCGCGCCAGCGGTCGATCTTGTTCATCATCGCTCCATTGCGCTGAATCGAGTGCCGCCTATTGTAGCATAAACGTCTGCCCGGCCGGGTAAGTTGCCGCCTGCCCCGCGCGGTAAAGCGTAATGCGGCCCTGTCCATACACGCGCCACGCACCATCTGGTCCATCGTCGAGCATGCCGGTACGCTCATCGATGCCAAGCAGCGCCACGCCGGGTAATTGTGCAGCCAGGCGGGCGGCCCAGCCTTTACCAAAGGTATTATGGTGCGGAAGCACGCAGCTATGCGGCACCAGCCCAAGGCCAGGCTGTACCCGGTTGCCCTGTGGGTCGAAGTAGTGTGAACACAGCACCATCGCACCGGCGCTGCTGCCTGCCAGTACCGCGCCTTCAGCGTAGGCATCGCGCGCGGCTTGCCAGGCCAGGCTGCCCTGAAGTGTCTGCCCGAGGTAGTGCGGGAAGCCGCCAAGCAGGTAAAGCAGCCGGGCGCTGCGCAATGCGGCCACAACCGCCGGGTCGTTCGCCGAGGCCTGATCGATGAGCGGCACCGCCGCCACCGTGCGCGCGCCCAGGCTACGGAACCAGCGCACACCGTTGCTGCCCGCGCGCGCGTGGTTGTTGTCGGGTGCGGCGGCAGTGGGAATGATTGCAATCGGCGCGTCGGGGCCACCTGCTAGCGCAATTGCCCGCGCATCAGGCTCGGCCATACGCCCGCCAAACTCAGCGCCGCCTTCGAGAAGCACGTAGCCCATGGTCGCTCCTGTGCAATGAGCTGCAAGAGATAGTGCGAAAAGCTGGTTGCAGTAGACGAAAGACGAAAGGCCAAATGCTGCTTTCGCCCTTCGCCACGACCCAGCTAATTAGAATTAGAACTTTCGCTTCCACACGCAAATTCTTTATGCTTGGTGATGTTTTGCGCTAAGCGCAAAACATCACCAAGCATAAAGAAAAAATACTTTGCTGCCGCAGGCAAATAAACCGCTAAGCGAAAGTCCTAAGAATGAACAATGCACTACGCACTAAAAAGCGGCGATTGTAGAGCGTAGTGCGTATGCCTATCGAGACCTGGACACTATTCCGGTTTATTCTCCAGCACACTATCAATCTGCGCAAGCACATCGGGCGTGAGCTTGGGTGCAACCTCCAGCGCCTTCATATTCTCGGTGACCTGCGCGGCGCGGCTGGCACCGGTGATCACCGTGCTCACATTCGGGTTGCTGAGGCACCAGGCCAGGCCCAGCTGCGCAAGCGTGCAGCCCAGCTCATTGGCAATCGGCGCAAGCTGGCGCACCTTCGCGACCCGCTCGGGCGTAATCACGGCATCTTGCAGCCATTCCATGCCTTTGGCAGTTGCGCGGCTGCCTGCGGGAATGCCATCGTTGTATTTGCCCGTCAGCAAACCCGAGGCCAATGGACTCCAGATCGTGGTGCCATAGCCCAGCTCGCTATACAGCGGCGCATATTCCTGCTCGAAGCGCTCGCGCACAAACATGTTGTATTGCGGCTGCTCCATGCTTGGCGGCGTCAGCCCATACTGGCGGGCCACCGCGTCGGCGCGCATAATCTCGGCGGCGCTCCATTCCGAAGTACCCCAATAAAACGCCTTGCCCTGCTTGATCACAATGTCCATAGCCCGCACCGTCTCCTCAATTGGCGTATTTGGGTCGGGCCGGTGGCAGAATACCAGGTCAACATAATCGAGCTGAAGGCGTTTGAGCGCGCCATTCACGCCCTCGATAATATGCTTATGCGAAAGCCCGGTATCGTTCGGGCCATCGCCACCCCAGAAAATTTTAGTCGAAACGACGATGCTCTCGCGCCGCCAGCCAAGCTCTTTAATCACATTCCCCATCACGGTTTCGGCATTACCGCCAGCGTATGCCTCGGCATTGTCGAAGAAGTTCACGCCTGCATCATAGGCCGCCGCCATGCATTCGCGGGCCACCTGCTCGCCAACCTGCCCGCCATACGTTACCCAGGCACCCAGCGACAACGCGCTAAGCTTCAGGCCAGCCTGCCCTAAACGACGATATTCCATACTAAAGCTCCTTGAACCTTCCCTTACTATTTGCCGGATAGCCTGCGTGTTTCTTCCGGCCTGCTCCATCATACACCCGTTTAGCACAAACAATGCCTTCGCGTGAAGACTAAACCCACCCAAGTCATCACCCTGTCAGATAGGGCGACCAATACCGTGCCTGTTTCCTGATGCAATCAGGGCGCTATCTGACAGGGTTGGCAACCGAGGTGGGATTGCTAGAGTAGCCCGCGCTGATGCGCTGCGGCCACAACTTGCCCCCGGCTGTTCGCCTGAAAGAAATCGCACAGCCGCTCAACATGTTTGCGCGCCGTGCCAACGCTAATGCCCAAGCGCACGGCAATTACCTGGTTGCTGGCCCCTTCGGCCAGTAGCGCCAACACCTCGCGCTCACGTGGCGACAGCGTTGCGCCAACCCCTGGCTGAAGCATGTGCAGCTGGTCGAGCGTGAATGCCGACCTGCCCGCGAGCACCGCCTGCAACGCGCTAACAATCGCTGCGGAGGAGGTATCTTTGCTCAGGTAGCCCACCGCGCCAGACTGCGCTGCTGGCACTAGCCAGGCTTGCTCGGGCAACGACGAAAGCACCAGCAGCTTGATCTGGGGCAGGCTGCTGTGCAAATCGCGTAGTACTGCCAGGCCATGCGCTGGCGCGGGTGGTGTCTGCGGGTGGAAGGGAATGCGCAGATCAACCATAGCGATATCGGGCTGCACACGCAGCGCCAATGGAATAGCCTCAGCGTAACAGGCTGCGTGCCCCACCAGGCACAGCCCAGGCACCAGCGCCAGCAAGCCCTGAAACGCATCCGCCATATAGCTGCTATCTTCCACCAGCAGCAGGCGGGTTAGCACGGAATCGCTCATTGCGCTGCTCCTGTATTGCCGCGCGGAATCAAAATCTGCACCTGTGCGCCCGCTGGCGAGCGCGTAAATTCGAGCGTGCCGCCCAAGCGTGTGGTGCGCGTGCGCATCGATGCCAGGCCCAGCTGCCGCTGCGGGAACGCCGCCAGCTCAACGGGAGCGCGTTTGGGCACACCAGTCCCAGTATCGCAGATCGCGATCGTGATCTGGGTATCTGAGCAGGCAAGCGTGACATCACACTGCTGCGCC
>JAFEAS010000018.1:18703-39295 GCA_018266315.1 Chloroflexi bacterium SZAS-1
GACACGCAGGCGGTAGCAGGTGTGCGCATCGGCGGCATTCAGCTGACCAACGATACGCGCAAGTGCCTCGCCCAGCCCTTCCTGCTCGAAGTTCACCGGCTTTGCGCCCTCAACCACGCGGCGCAAATTCTGGCGTAAGGCCAGGCTATTACGGTGCAAGCGGGCGATCTCATCGTGGAGTTGCGATGTATCGCTTGTGCCATTCGTGAGCTGCTGGGAAAGGGTAAACAGCCGCATCTCAATCGCTTTACTTTCGGCCATGGCCGTATCGTGCAAATCATCAGCAACATCATTAAGGATGCGCGCCTCAAGCTCGTGCGCGGCCTGCACTTCAATCAGCAGATCGGCGCGGGTGGCGTTTTCTTGCTCAAGCCGCGCAACCAGGTCGGCGTTTCCAATCGCATAAATGACCCCCAGCGGTAGCAGCCAGGCAACTGCACTAAGCGAGCCAAACGGCGTAGGCCAGCGCAAATTAGCCGCGGCGAGCGTGCCAACTAATATGACGACAATCAGTACCCATGCGCTCGCTAAAATCCGCGCCTGGCGTCGTTCAATCGGCTCAACCTGCTTGCGCTGAAATATGCTGATCCAGATACCGCTGATTACTGTCGCCAGCGCCCCCAGCACCATGAAGCCCAGGCTTGCATTTGTCAGCAGCGGCTGCCAGGCTGCTACCGCAGTAAACCCACCGCCAAAGTAGCTGAAGCTTAGACCCAGCGCCAGGCATATCGCCAGGCCATACAACGTTGGCAGTAGCCAGCGCCGGGCCAGCAGCGCAGCATAGCGGTGCGGATACACCAGCGCTAGGTGGATGAGCAGCGCGCCGAGCAGCGCCGGGCAGGGCGCCCACATCACTGCGGCCAGCGGGCGTGGGTAGTACAGCTGGCTGATACTGCCGTGGTGCGTGTGGTAAAAGGCTGGCATTGCGCCCACCAGCATGCCCCAGGCGATGATGCGGCGGCTCGTATTCTGCGCTGTGCGTAAGAGCATAAAGCCAGCAATGGTAAAAGTGTAAGCAGTGAGTGCGATCGGGCCATACGCCGCCCATACATCCACCCACCGAAAACGCTCGACCGGTACGCCAACCTGCCTCGCGATACCAAATTGACCGCCCACCGTATACACCACTACCTCACCTGGCGATTTCGCGGCATAGATCGCCGCAAACTCACCCGGCGGCTGCCCATCGACGGCTAGCAGCGGCGTGTAGGGCGGCAGGCCGCGCTGCGGGCCAGCCCAATACGCGGGGACATCGTAGCTCACCGAATATCCGCGCACATCATCGTACTGCCAGATGAAGCCGCCAAACGCGTGCCCGACTTCGCCCGCTAGACGCACAAAACCCAGCAGGCTCACCAGCACGCCCACCAGCGCTAGCCCCGCATATAGCCACACAATGCGTTTCGAACCTATGTGCATACGCTTTTTTACGTATTGCAAAATACGCAGAAGATCGCTATCAAAGCCAGCGGCTGATTCATACAATAAACCTATTCGCGTACCATCAGCAAAGGAATGATTTTTCTATTATATCGAGATTTGCAACCGCATCGACAGGAGGTACACCATGAGTTTGTCTTCAGATGAAAGAATATGGTTGTTTTCACCAGTGATTGTTGCAATATTGGCGTTGTTATTTGGCACCTGGATGGCAATCGATGTCAAAAACTGGCTTCCTCGCGAGAATGTATCCACCAAACGGCTGCGCTGGTTTGTGCGCATCCATGCGCTAGAACCCTGGATCACAGTACCGTGGATATTCTTGCTTGGAAGCATCCCAGCGCTTGATGTATCACCCGATGCTCTCAATACCAGTTTCATTCTAACCGCACCAATGGTAATGCTGCTCATTCCCTGGCTACCATATCCCAGAAAAGCCGTTCAATATCTGCGTTTACTTTGGTTTTTACGCATCTATGGCGTGCTGCGCTGGCTCTTAACACTCTCTATGTTGTCAGATACCAACACAATCGAACGTATCATATCCTTATCCTGGCGCGGAACCATCTTTTTGTGGGTTGATCTGCTTCATATATTCCTCACGTATCGTTCCTATGGTCGCCCAAACCCGCCCGCGCCGGGTGCGCCCGAAGAACGCTAGCGCTCGCCGCCGCACCAGCCTGCACACCCAGAGCGAACAATGAAGAAAAACTCGCGGTTGGTGAAGAAATATTTTCACACAATCGCCCATGTTACGCTATGCTAGCGGTGCAACGTGAGCAGCTGGCAGGCCAGGTGGCAGCCCCACGGCCAAAGCCCCGCCGAACCACGGCGTTGATTTTGTGGCGCGCACTGCGCTGCCGCACCTTGTGTGCAAGGACGGAGGGAAGAGCACGAGCCTCGCCTGCCAGGCCACGCCGCAACTACAGTTCGCAGCAAGGAAAGGAGGCCCAGCACTCACTTTTCGGGCTCGATAACGAAAAAACATTGGGAGTGTTTGGCGGCGTGTCGGGTTCAACCGGCACGCCGTTATATTCGCCACCGCTTGCACCCGGCGCTCCGGAAGGAGATAGTATGAAACAGCGGCTTGTGCTGCGGCTGGTGGGGTTCATAACCGCCAGCATTACCTCGGCAATCCTGTTTATCTGGTTTGCATTACGGCCCTGGTATAGCCACTGGGGCGCAACCCCCGATGAAGTGCAGCGTCGGCTGCCCGGCGACGAGCTGATCGCCGCGCCGCATCCGCTGAGCCAGCGCACCAAGGGTATTACCATCCAGGCATCGGCGGCGCAGATCTGGCCCTGGCTGATGCAGCTTGGTCAGGGGCGCGGCGGGCTCTATTCATACGAATGGATCGAGAATCTGCTGGGGATGGAAATGCACAATGCGGATCGGATTGTGCCCGCATGGCAGCAGCTCAATGTCGGCGACCCGATTCGCATGGGGCCGGAAGGCAAGGCACCACCACCATTTACGGTGGTGCAGATTGTACCAAACCGCGCGCTGGTGATTGGGCACCGCAATACTGCAGGCACCGGCTGGCATGATACCTACGCCTTCGTACTCGAACCGATCGACGCAAACACAACCCGTCTGCTTCACCGTAACCGGGCATCCAAGCTCTTTAGCTTCGATCGCCCGCTTGAGCCAGGCTATTTTCTAATGGAGCGCGCCATGCTACGCGGTATTCGGCAGCGCGCCGAGCGCAACCGTGGGATGGTGAGCCAGGAATAGTCGGCGTTATTGTGGGCATATCTTCAGCCTAGAAAGAACGGCAATGAAAGCACTGATTGTTTTTTCATCGTGGTTTGGGCACAATCGCGCTATTGCGAGCCTGCTGGCCAGTGAGTTGCGTCAGCATGGTATGAGCGTCGATATTCTCCCCGATGCCAGGGTTGCACCGGGCAGAGTTGCCAGCTACGATCTGCTCATCCTGGGCAGCTACACACATAACGGGCGAGCGGGCCACCGCCTGCGCGCCCTGATCGAGCACATCGCGCCGCGCCAGTTGCAACGCCTGAGCGTCGCCGTGTTCGGCACCCAGGTCGTCGAAAGCCCTAGCTACCACCATCCCGGCGGTGTGGACGACCTGGAGGCGTGTTTGGCGGCGCGTGGCTGCGACCTGGCCGTGGCACCGCTACGCATCGGCAGGAACGGGCTAGGCCGCTTTACTTCACGGCTAGGACTGAGCGCATCCGAGCGCGCTACCATTCGCGCGTTTGCCGCCGAACTGTGGGATGCCAGCGTACCGGCACTATTGATCTAGCCGCAGGCCACTTACAGGTAGTCAACAAGCGCTGCCCGGGGCTAATTATAACGTCAGCCCCCCGGGCAGCGCTTGTTGGTCGCGCCGTTGTTTGAAACGCGTTGTTTTCACTACCTCCAACATCGGGCCAGATGCCCCGCAGCGCACCACTGACGCGTCAATAGCGCAATGGCTATGCCTGTACCGTGCGCGGATGCAAGGTCATATGCAGACCATCCTTCGGGCGCAAGGTAATCGCCATTTCGGTTTCGATTGGCTGGCCGGGCTGCATGCGCAGCTCGTAGCGCTGGGCACCAAACGCCAGTAGCAGCGGCCCTTCCATTTCGGCCAGGTTATTACCAATGCACTTACGCGGGCCTGCGCCAAACGGCATAAATGCCAGGTGGTGGCGGTTAGCGCTCTGCTCGGGCGCAAAACGATCCGGGTTGAACAGCAGCGGCTTCTCCCAGAGCGCAGGATGCCGATGAATATTGTAGATACTCACGATCAGCCGCGAGCCAGCCGGAACGCTGTACCCACCCACGGTGGTATCGGCGAGCACGCGGCGCGGCCCCACAATTGGCGCAGCCGGGTAAAGGCGCATCGCCTCCTTGAACACCTGCTGGGTATAGGGCAGCTGCGGCAAATCGGCTACCGTGGGCGTGCGGCCTTGCAGTACGGTATCAATTTCGGCCTGTAGCCGCGCCAGCACCTGCGGGTATTGGCTGAGCAAATACCAAGCAAAGGTGAGCGTATTGGCGGTAGTCTCGTGCCCGGCGGCGAAAATCGTCAGTACTTCATCGTGAATTTGCTGGTCGCTCATCTGCACGCCAGTGTCGGCGTCGCGCGCCTCTAGCAGCATATCGAGCAAATCGCCGGGTGCTTCGCCACTTGCCCGGCGCTGGTTGATGAAACCATAGATCACACGATCGAGGGTTTGCTGCGCAGCGGCATAGGCACGATTGCGGGGGGTAGGCCAGCTGGCAGGCGCTGTAAACGGGTTTTGCAGCTTATAGCTGGCATAATGAATACCCACATCCACCGCCGGGCCAATGCTTCCCACCTGGCCGAGTACGTCGGCGCTAAACATTGTTTGGGTAATAATATCGAGCGTGACCTGCAGCATTTCCTGGCCGACATCCACGGTGGTGCCGGGCGTGTAGGTTGACCACCGGTTTACCATACGCTCACCGGAAGCAGAGAGTTTATCGCCCATTGCGGCCAGGCGCTTACGGTGAAACATCGGCTGCATCATACGGCGCTGCGTCAGCCACGAATCATGGTCAACATTGGCGATCAGGCCATTGCCTACCACAATACCCAGGCCATTTTTCCCCTCAAATTTAGGAAACTCACGCTGGCGCTCGACTAATATTTCTTGCGCAAGCTCAGGATGCGAAAGCACAAAAATGGTGCGTGGGCCAACGCGGTAGCGCACCATATCGCCATACAGCGCAAAATTGTGGGCCATTGTGCCCGGCAGATCATGCGTAAATTCAGGCAGGCTACCAACAAAGAAATGCCCACGCGGGCCAGGGGCCGCCGCAGCCTGCGGATCTGGTAACGGCATGTGACTCATTATGGTTCTCCACCTTTGCTATCCAAACGGATAGCATTTGACAGATAGTATACACTTGGATAGCATAAATGTCAAGGATGATTTGAGGAATTTTGCATATGAACAACCAACCAGCTCGCCGTAGTGGCCGCCAGCCCGACGAGATCGCTGAGCAGACGCGCCAGCGCATTGTGGATCGCGCGCGGGCAATTTTCGCGGCGCATGGCTTCGAAGGAGTGAGTTTGCGCGATATTGCCGCCCAGGCGGGCGTGACGCATGGCTTGCTACGCCATCATTTCGGCGCGAAAGACGATATCTGGCGGGCAGTCATCGACACAACGATTAGTGAATACCTCCACGTCCTCACGCCGCTTATGGCCGAAGCGGCCGCCAGCGACACAGCCGCGATTGATATATTACGCGCCGCAAGCCGCCACGTTGTGCTCGTGGCGGCGCGCTACCCCGAAGTCGCGCGGTTACTATTCCACGAAGGTGTGGTGAGCGGGCCGCGCCTCGATTACTTCCTTGAACAAATTGCCCCGCTTCGCGAGCGAATGGCGCCGCTGGTGCAAACTGTTCAGCAGGCTGGCCTGCTCAGCCAGTTTACCCACGACACATTTCTGCTTTCGCTACTTTTGTTAGGCGCAATGCCGTTTGCGCTGGTGGCGTTCACCAATCAGCTCTGCCAGATCGACATCCTGGCCACCGACCAGATCGAGCAGCATGCCGATCGGGTCATCGCGACGCTATTTGGCACAACGGATAGTAAAGCCTCCTACCATCGGTAAAAAGCGATAATTGCGCGATTTGGTTAATTAATATTGTAACTATGGATTAATATTATTCATTGATTCATACCCAACGGCATGCGATAATCAAGGTGTTCGCCTATTTGGAAGAAAGGAAGCCTATGAACACCTTCATTTTGCAGTATGCACGCCGACACCGCCTGCTCTTTGTGGCGGTATGGGCTGCGATTCTAGCCACGCTTGTGGCGGTTGCGCTGCCAACATACGCCGCCGAGCAGCCCACGCAAGTCGATGCGCTGCCGTTCGTCAACAATTTTGCGACGGCGCGCTTTAAGCTGCTGGCAACCTTGCAGAGCGGTGATACCAAGTTTGTAGCATATGGTGGGGGCGAGGCAGTGATGCCCGATCGCTCAAGTACCTGGCTTGGCAACGACCAATCAAAAGATCTTATTTATGTCATTCAGGTTGGCACAACCGTGTATCAAAGGGTTGGTAATGGCCCATGGCAGCGCACTGATGGCGCGGGTGGTATGGATGGTTTGCAATTTCAGCCACTTTCGGCACAGTTTAATCTGATTCAAACCAAAGCCAATGCCATTCTGAACTTTGGCAACGAAATGGTTAGTAATGTGCCAACCACACGCTACCAGGTATGGTTAAGTGGCGATAAGGCGCTCGAACTTGCGGGTAATAGCCTCGATACCTTACCTGCCGACGTGCGCGATATTATCTCGCAAGTGACGTACAAGTATGATTTCTGGATCGGCACCCAAGATAGTTTCCTGCACCAGCAGAATGTTGAAATTATGGTACCGGAAATGAATGACGTACCGAATTTCAATACTAATGTGCTCACCACCTTCTACGACATTAACGATCCGAATATCAGCGTGAACGCGCCACAATAAACCGCCTCAAAACAGCCTCCGCATATAGCGAGCGTTCGGGGCAGCCTGGTTGTCCCGAACGCTCGCTATATGACCTGCCTGTAGCCGATCTGTGTTATATCAAATCCGGTATATACCTTGTTGTATGGTGGGGTTCGGGGCGGTGAATCCAATCCAGCCCGAATTGCCTTTTCTGGTGCGGTGCCCATTGTAGCCGGGCACTGTTCGAGAAGACCAAGGAAGCAGGTATTACAGCGCCACGGCACCATCATCCAGCGCGTACAGATGGCTCAGCGCAAGCAACGTAAGCGTAACCGCATGCGTCAGCTGGGGTTCAAGTTCCTGAGCTGCGCTTAAATTCCCCGCCCGAACCGCCACTTCGATCTGGCTACAAAGGCTAGCCAGCTGCACAGCCCCAAAATTAGCGCTGCTTCCGCGCAAACGATGGGACACTTGAATAACTGCACTGTAATCGGCAGCATGCAAAGCGGTATGTAGGGCGCTGACCTGGGTGCGCGCCTCATCACAATAGGTTTGTACGAGCCTCGCAAATGTGCTGCCATCACCAGTATCAAGCGCGCGCAATTCGTCGAGGTGTTTCTGGTTGAGCAAAGGTGTCTCCAATGTATCAGTTAGGGCGTTCGCTGATCCAGGCAAATGGTTCACAAGCCCGGCGATGTTGGTGCGTAGAACGATATCGCCGGGCAGAGCAACTAACCGTGTTGCTAGAGCATATGAACAGGCGGGCACATTTCCTAATCATATCTCGCAGCTTGGCTGCCAGGCTGTACGTGCAGCGATACTGTGCAAATAAATTAAGGTATAACAATAGTATAAACCGTCGCCTGGCACGAGCAATGACGCATAAGATTAACAGCTCGATGCAAAATGGTAGCAGAACGATTGCCATGGTTACTTTCTATATCACCTAGCATACTTCCAGGCCAACATACCGTTGTCTCTTCCACCTGAGGGTAAGCCTATTTGTATGGCGAATACCGTTGCAGTCAGTGCAGCCAATATGGTGCGGGCGCTCGCATCGTAGGCGCTTTAGTAGAAGCAAGCTGCTACAGTGCTATAATTGGGCGCGCACGAACCACCTGAACCCACATCGAAGCACCAGCACTGAAAGTGAATGATTGTGACAAACCAACAAGATCTGGCGCGCTATCGCACGAATTGGCAGGATGAAATCGAAAGTTCTGCGCTTTATCAGGCAATTGCCACGAATGAGAAGCAGCCACAGCTTGCCGAAGTCTATCGCCGCCTCGCCGCCACCGAAGAAGAGCATGCCCAATTCTGGGAACAGCAGCTCCGCCAGGCCGGGCAGCCCATTCCGCCGCGAACCCTGGGCTGGCGTACTCGCACCATGATCGCGCTCGCACGCCGCTTTGGCCCGCAGTTTGTGCTTCCCACTATTGCCGGGCTTGAGCGCACCGGCGACACAAGCTACCGCGCCCAGCCCGAAACCTATGGAACCCCAATGGCTGCGCAGGAAGGCTCGCACTCACGCCTCATTCAAACGATTGTTGGTGGGATGCGCGGCGGCATGGAGGGTGGCGCAATTGCGCAACTGGAAGGCCGCCATCGCGCTGGCAGCGGCAACGCGCTCCGTGCTGCCGTGCTGGGCGCAAGCGATGGCCTGCTTTCGAATTTTAGCCTGGTTATGGGCGTTGCGGGTGCCGATATGAACGGGAACGGCGTGCTTGTAGCTGGCCTGGCAGGGCTGCTGGCCGGGGCATTTTCTATGGCTCTCGGCGAGTGGATTTCGGTGCAAAGCTCGCGTGAGCTTTATGAGCGCCAGATTTCGATTGAGCGCGACGAGCTGGCCCAGAACCCGGCGGAAGAGCAAGCCGAGCTGGCGCTGATCTACCAGGCTAAAGGGCTGCCCGAAGATCAGGCGAACGCCATGGCGGCGCGCCTCACTGCCGACCCTACCAGCGCGCTCGATACGCTTGCCCGCGAGGAGCTGGGCGTAGACCCGGAAGAATTAGGTGGCTCGGCCTGGGAAGCCGCAATTACTTCATTTATTCTGTTTGCGCTGGGGGCGGTGTTGCCAGTTGCGCCTTTCTTGTTTCTGAGCGGGTTTACCGCCGTTGCTGCCAGTGTGGTGCTGTGCGGGCTGGGTTTATTTGGCATTGGCGCGGCAATTACGCTCCTCACCGGTCGTAGTGTGTGGTACTCGGGCTTCCGCCAGGTGCTGATCGGCTTCGCGGCAGCGGGCATCACCTTCGGTATTGGCCGCCTGATTGGCGTGTCGATTAGCGGCTAGCATGCGTTGCAATGCGCTTTGTAGTGGATGAGGACAGCCATGCAGGCAGAGACGATCGTGACTGGCGGCGTGATTCATACCATGAACCGCGCGCAGCCCCAGGCTACCGCATTGGCAATTGCAGGCAGCACCATACTTGCGGTTGGCGGCGACGCAGACATACGCACGCTGGCTGGCCCGCATACCCGGCGCATTGATCTGGCGGGCCGCACGGTCGTGCCGGGTTTCAACGATGCCCACATTCACCTATGGAAAGAAGGCATGCTGCTGAGCCAGGTGAATGCCCGCCCGGCCCACGCCCCAACGATTGAAGCTCTGGTGCAGGCGTTCGCGGCCCGCGCGGCCCAGGTGCCTGCCGGGCAGTGGATTGAGGGGCGGGGATATGACGAGACGCGCCTGCCCGAAGGCCGCCACCCCGACCGGCATGATCTTGATCGCGCTGCGCCTGAACACCCGATTGTGTTGGGGCGAACCTGCGGCCATATCATCAGCGTGAATAGCCGTGCATTGGCGCTAGCGGGCATTACCGCTAACACGCCCAACCCACCCGGCGGCGAGATCGACCGCGATGCGCAGGGCGAGCCAACCGGCGTGCTGCGCGAAACGGCGATGGCGCTGGTTCGCTCGATTCAGCCGCCGCCGAGCGAAGACGAACTGGCGCGTGCACTGATTGGGGCGGGCCGCAACTGCCTGGCGATGGGCATTACTGCCATTGGTGAGCCGGGGGTTGACCCGCGCACTGTAGGCGTGTACCAGCACCTGGATGCCGCGGGCCGCCTGCCGCTGCGCTGCGATGTTATGGCAATGACGATTCTGCCGAATGGCACGCGCGCCGCACCACCTACACCCTGGCGCGGCCATTTCGCCAAATGCGATACGGTGAAGCTGTTTAGCGATGGCGGTCTAAGCAGCGGCACCGCCGCGCTCAGCATCCCATACCGCAAGCGCCGCGATTGTGGCTTGCCGCGCTTCCCCGCCGAGCAGCTCGCCGAGGAGGTGCGCCAGGTCTATGCGGCAGGACTGACCGTTGCCGTGCATTCGATTGGCGACCGGGTGATTGGCGAATTGCTCGATGCCTTTGCGGCATGCCGAGCGACCGCTTCTGCTGTAAGCCCGCGCCTGCGTATCGAGCACTTCGGCCTGCCAAATGCCGCCCAGCTGGCGCGCGCACACGCGCTGGGTGTGATGATAGCGACTCAGCCTTCATTCCTCTACGATATTGGCGATACGATTCTGTTCCACTTGCCCGAAGCGCTCGTGCCGCAGTGCTATCCCTTCCGCGCTATGTTCGAGGCCGGGCTTACGGTCGCCTTTAGCTCAGATGGCCCGGTAATTAGCGATGTCCACCCGCTACTAGGTCTGCGCTCGGCGGTGCTGCGCCGCACCCGCAGTGGGCGGGTGATCGCTCCTGAGCAGGCGATTGCGGTTGAGCAAGCGCTATGGGCCTTTACAGCGGGCAGCGCGCTGGTAAGCGGCGAAAGCGACCGGCTGGGGCAACTTGCGCCCGGTTTCCAGGCCGATTTTGTGGTGCTAAGTGGCGACCCGCTGACCGCGCTACCCGAGCGCCTGCTCGAAATTCAGGTGCAGCAAACCTGGCTGGGCGGGGCACTTGCCTACGAGGCATAAGGCATTCGCAGGTGGCGTACAGCGCCTGCGGTAGCGGTGTATCGTGTGTTTCGGTGCAATGGGCGAAAACATGCGACACCCTTGATCAGCACATCCCAGGGCACTTACGACAGGCAAAAAACCTGGCCTTGAACTGCAAATTTGTGCCCCCACACAAGCCCGAACTATAGGGTATAATAGCGAACGCATGATCTAATTTGTGCAATTTTTCCCCATCGCTAGGGCCGTAAACCTGACTACAATGCGGTATAATGGCGATTTGGCTTTCTAAAGCCATGAAATACGAGTTGGAAAGCGAAAAACGCCTTCCAAGGCTTCCTAATCAGGAAGGGGGCTTGACAAGTGGAGTATACTGCATATGCACGCGGTTTTCCGCACATACGTACATAAGAGGAGACAAAACAATGCAAAAGACCGACTTCGTTAAATCGGTAGCCGAGCGAGCTGGCGTTTCGCAAAAAGAGGCCAAGCTGGTCGTCGATGCAGCGCTAGACATTATCACCGAGACCCTGAAAGCAGGCGAGAAGGTGACGCTGACCGGCTTCGGCACTTTCGAAGTGCGGCAGCGCCAGGAGCGTGAGGGTGTGAACCCCCAAACGCGTCAGAAGATCAAAATTTCTGCGACCAAGACGCCTGGCTTTAGCGCAAGCAGCACGCTGAAGGAAGCCGTAAAAGGCAACTAAATCGCTGGTACGCAGTTATTTGCCGCGATGAGAGCTTCTCATCGCGGTATTTTTATTACTAACCCGAATGACGCAGTTGCCCGTATCGCTGGCACGTTTTGCCTGCGGCAGCTTGGTACTGGCTCCCTTTGGGCATTGGTGGAAGCGCTCCGCGCTTCCACCAATGCCCCGTAATCGAAATGTACTGTTCTGACGAAGGCGATAAACGCCCACCGCGTAACTCGTATTCGTAAGGAGTATTGTGGACAGGAAGTGGCGTTGACCTCGTGTAGGCTGGCTTCAATGCCGTACCAATACACTTCCATGGTATAATCGCGTCATCCACTATTCACCCACTGCCGTTAAGCCAACATTGAGGAGGTAGCTTGTGAGAACTTTTGTGGCTCGCACTGTGCCGCTCTTCCTGCTGCTAAGCTTACTTGCATCGTGTGGTGCGCCTACCGCTGCAACGCCTACCACCGCCCCCGCCGCACCCACAAACGCTGCCGCTCCGAGCCCCGCCGCGCCCGAACCCACTACTGCAACAAATGCTTCAGGAGCTGCCCCAGCCACAGGTGACCCCATCCCGATTGGTATTGCGGTTGCGCAAACCAGTAATGTCGCGCTGTTTGGCCAAGAACAAGTCGCTGGCGCGCAAGTGGCCGAAGCATACTTCAACCAAAATGGCGGAGTTAATGGGCGGCCCATCAAGGTAGTATTGCAAGATACTGGCGGCGACGAGGCAGGCACGATTAACGCATTCAACGCGCTGATTAACAACGATAAAGTGGTAGCCATCGTTGGCCCAACGTTGTCGCAGCAAGCTTTCGCTGCCGACCCAATTGCCGATAAAGCTGGCGTACCAATCATCGGCCCCTCAAATACGGCAAAGGGCATCCCTGAAATTGGCGATTATATTGCGCGTATCTCAGCACCAGTGACTGCTGTAGCACCCAATGCGGTAAAAGCTGCGCTAGAAATCAACCCCAATATTAAAAAGGTCATGGTGCTGTTTGCGCAGAACGACGCGTTCAGCAAATCCGAAACCGTCGTGTTCCAGCATACCGTCACCGACACGTTCAAGCTCGACCTTATAGGCGTACAAACGTTCCAAACTACCGACACCGATTTCACCACCCAAGCGACGAACGTGCTTAATGCGGCGCCGGATTTGGTGATCATCTCAGGGCTAGCTGCCGACAGCGGCAACCTGGTAAAGCAGCTGCGCGACCTGGGCTACACGGGGTTGATTGTTGGCGGCAACGGGTTGAATACGCCCAACCTCTTCCCGGTATGCAAAGCGCAGTGCGACGGCATTATTGTGGCGCAGGCCTATAGCTATCAGGCCGACACGCCGATCAACCAGGATTTTCGCGCGGCATTTAAGGCGAAACAAAACAAGGAACCCGGCCAGTTCAGCGCCCAGGCGTTTACCGCCGTGCAAGTGTTGGTCGAAGCGCTGACCGCGCTTGATAAGACGAAAAAGCTTGCCGATATGGACCTTGCCGCGCTGCGCACCGCACTAAATAAGCAAATTCTCAGCGGCACCTACATCACACCACTCGGCAATATCTCTTTCACCCCACCCGGCGATATTAATCAGCAGCAGTTTTATGTCGCACGGGTGAAGATGAGCGCCGATGGTAGCAGCGGTGCATTCGAGTTCATCAAGTAGCCCTATGCACACAGCGCCTGCCGCACTCGCAGGCGCTGCCCACCTTTCCTACGCCAGGCTCAGCCACCCATAGCGAGCAGCAACCATGAACCTGTTCTTGCAGCAGATCCTCAATGGGCTGGCGATCGGCAGCCTCTACGCTATTTTTGCGCTTGGCTACACGCTGGTATTTTCGATCCTGCGTGTCATTAATTTTACCCACGGGGCACTTTTTGCACTCGGCGCATACGCCACCTACCTGCTCACTGGCTCGGCAGTAAACCCAAGTGGCGTACTTGCTAGCCTGTTCAGCGCATTTTTCGGCAAGCCCGCGCTGCCGCTGGCGCTGCCCTTTCTAGTATCGTTGGTGCTAGGTGCCTGTGTAGCTGGTTTGGCCGGGATGCTGGTCGAACGCATTGCCTTCAAGCCACTTCGCGATCGCGGGGCCGACCCACTGCTCGCGCTGGTATCGAGCCTGGGCGTCTCGATCGTGCTAGTCAATCTTATGCAGTATCTTGTTGGCACGGAGATCTATCCCTTCCCCGATACGGTGTTGGGCAATCTGCCGCGCGCCATCAACTTCGGTGTGCCCGGAAAACCCGTGCCCGTGCGCACGGTGCAAATCGTGATGTTTGTGGTTTCGATGATTTTAGTGGTGCTCTTAACGTATTTTATTAACGCGACCAAAACTGGCAAAGCGCTGCGAGCAGTGGCCGAAGATACAACAACTGCGTACTTGCTAGGCATCAATACCGACCGGCTGATCTTGCTGACATTCTTCTTGAGCGGGTTTTTAGGTGGTGTGGCTGGCACGCTGGTGGGCCTAAGTGTTGGCATCAACGGGCCTTACTTCGGCATTGCCTATGGCCTCAAGGGTCTGGCCGTAATCGTACTTGGCGGGCTGGGCGATATTCCCGGCGCAGTGGTGGGCGGCTTTGCGCTGGGCCTGGCCGAAGCATTTGTGCCCGCGCACTATGTCGCTTATAAGGATGCGGTGGCCTTCGCGCTCTTGTTCATCGTGCTGCTCACCCGGCCGCAAGGGCTGCTTGGCCGCGCGGCGGTGCAGAAAGTGTAGCGCGTTCATGGGCAGCTTCTTCAACACCTACGGCTTTCTGCTGACCTCCATGGTGCTGGCGGCATCGCTAGCACTTTCACTCTATCTGCCGCTCATGGCCGGGCAACTCTCGCTCGCCAGTCCTGGGTTCTATGCGCTAGGCGGGTATATCGCAGCGGTGCTTTCGACCAGGTATCCTGCTGCTGGCAATACTTTGTTCCCACTCTGGCGCTTGCTAGCCGAAATGTTGTTGGCGGGGCTAGCTTCAGGCGTGCTAGCCGTGCTGGTTGGCGTGCCAGCTTTACGGCTGCGCGGGATCTACCTCGCGCTTGCCACGATCGCATTTGTTGAAATCCTACGCGTACTCTCGCTCAATCTGGCGATCACTGGCGGCGCAGTGGGCATTTTCGGCATTCCACAGCCATTCAGTACCCAGATCGGCTACCTGTGGATCGCCGGGCCGCTGCTGCTGCTGAGCATGCTCTTCACCTACCGCCTCGAACGTATTCGGGTGGGGCGCGCATTCGTAGCACTGCGCGAAGACGAGCTTGCCGCCGATTCAATGGGCATCAGCCCAACCTGCTATAAGGTACTGGCTTTTACGCTAGGGGCAGTGCTGGCCGGTGTGGTTGGCGCAATCAGCGCCCATTTCTTAAATACCTGGAATGCGCGCCAGGGCACATTCGATGCCAGCATCAGCTACCTGGCATTTGTGCTGATTGGCGGCTCGCGCACATTTGTTGGGCCAGTTGTGGGTGGCCTGGTACTTACCGCGCTGCCCGAGCTGCTACGCGCACTGACTGGTGTGAGCGGGTTACCGCCTTGGCTCGGCCAATTCCTGCGCGATGGGCGGTTGATTATTTACGGCGCGCTGATCGCAATTGGTGCGGTATTCTTCCCACAGGGCCTCATCACCCCTGATCTGCTGAGCCGCTGGCGGAAATTGCAGCCATGACAGCACCCTCCCCTGTTGCAGCGCCAGATATTGTGCTTGAAGCGCGCGGAATGACGCGCCGCTTTGGCGGCCTTGTGGCGGTCGATAATGTGTCGTTTGGCGTACAGCGCGGCGAACTGTTTGGCCTCATTGGGCCGAATGGCGCAGGAAAAACCACATTATTCAACCTGATCACCGGGCTAACACCGCCAAGCGCAGGCACACTGCTGCATCGAGGGCAGGTCGTTACCGGCTTGCGCCCGCATCGCATCGCCGCTCGCGGGATTGCGCGCACCTTTCAGAATATTCGCTTGTTCGGCGAACTCTCGGCGTTACAAAATGTGATGATTGCCCAACATACGCAGGGCCGCGCCGGGATGTTTGCCAGCCTAGTGGCCGCGCCAGCCGCGCGCCGCGAGGAACGCGACCTCCGTGAGCGTGCAATGGCGTTGCTTGAACTTGTAGGGCTAGCCGGGCGAGCAAATGCCAAAGCCCGTAACTTCGCATATGGCGACCAGCGGCGGCTAGAAATTGCGCGGGCGCTGGCATTACAGCCCGATCTGTTGCTGCTCGATGAGCCTGCGGCTGGTATGAACCCAAACGAAAAGGCCACACTCACCGATTTCATTCGCAGCATTCGCGCACAATTCGGCTTAACCATTTTGCTGATAGAACATCATGTGCCGCTCGTGATGGGCCTGTGCGACCGCGTGGCGGTGCTCGATTTTGGGCACCTCATCGCACTGGGCGACCCGGCACAGGTTCAAAATAACCCAGCAGTCATCGAGGCGTACCTGGGCGAGTAACTAACCGAGAACAAAAAAGTGCTCTGCACGAATCGTGCGCATATGCCTATGTCTCCTCTGCTCGAACTTCACAACTTGCATGTCAGTTATGGCGGCATCCAGGCGCTACAAAGCATCAACCTGGCAGTAAGCGCAGGCGAAGTGGTGACCCTGATCGGCGCGAACGGTGCGGGGAAAACAACAACACTGCGCGCAATCTCACGCCTGGTGCAAGCGCGCACGGGCAGCATTACCTACAATGGGCGCGATATTACGCGCGCAAGGCCCGATGAAGTCGTACGCCTGGGGATTGCCCAAAGCCCCGAAGGCCGCCGCATGCTGGCACGGCAAAGCGTGCTCGATAACTTACGGCTAGGGGCGTACACGCGCCGCGATCGAGCGGGCATCGAAGCAGATGTCGCGCAGCAGTTTAAGCGCTTCCCACGCCTGGCCGAGCGGCGCACACAGCTGGCGGGTACGCTCTCAGGCGGCGAGCAGCAGATGCTCGCGATTGCGCGCGCGCTGATGAGCCGCCCGCGCCTACTGCTGCTTGATGAGCCATCGTTAGGGCTGGCGCCGCTGGTCGCGCGCGAGATTTTCGCAATCATCGACGAGCTACGTGCAGCGGGCGTAACCATTCTGCTGGTTGAGCAGAACGCTGGGCTGGCGCTGCAACACGCCACCCGTGGCTATGTGCTTGAGGCCGGGCAGCTCACAATTGAAGGGCCAGCACAAGCGCTACTGAATGACGAGCGCGTGCGGCGGGCATATTTGGGGTAACTCGCTTCCGGGAAATTGCAGCTTCCCAGAAGTAAGCTACCCACCCTGCGCCTTAGCAGTAAAGAAGCTCACCAGATTCTGATACAGCGTCAGCTGATCTTGCGTGACACGCTGTTTCTGCGCCAGCGCCAGCAGCCCCTGTGCCTGGGTAACCGCCTGGGCATATTGCTTCGTTTCGCTCAGCACCAGCGTGTAATTGCGTCGTGCATCGAGGCTCTCGGGCTGTAGCTCAGTCCAGCGCGCAAACGCCGTAGCCGCGCGCGGCATATCATTCAGGCGCACCGACAGCAGGCCGATAAACGATTGTAAGGTTGCATCGTTCGGATTCTGCTGGGCGGCGCTGGCATAGGCATCGCGCAGGCGCGTAAGCTGATCGGGCTGGCTGCGTAGAGAATCTGCCAGCAACGACACTTGATTATCGATTGCGTGCGGGTTGGCCTTCAGCAGTGCCAGGTAGCTATCCACCGCCTGGGCGATATTCCCCTGTAATCGCAGCAGCTCGGCCTGGCGCAGCGCCGTGTCGGGGTAGTTCGGGTCGAGCGCCTTCGACTGGGCGAATAAGTCGCTGGCTTGCTGGTAATACGGTGCCGCCTCAGCCGCCTTCTGCTGGTTGGTGAGGTAGTTCCCCATCAGCGCCACGGCACTGGCATACTCATTCAGGATCGTCACATCTTGCGGCGCAATCTCGTGCCCGCGCTTATACCAATCGATAGCATCGTTCAACTGCTGTGGGTCTTGCCCAAAGCGGCTAAACCAGAAGTTGTGCATGCGCGCCAGGTTGGCGTAGTGGTCTTTATTCAGTGAATTGAGCTGCTGCGCGCGCGTAAGCACCGCCTCGGCGTAGCTCATGGTTTCAAGCGGGGTTTGTTGCAGCACAGCCTGCTCAGCGGCCTGATCATCGCTCATATCAAGCAGATCGTTAATATTTGCGTTGGGCTTCGGCTGCCCAAATTGCCCATTCGCCTGCTGGCGCTTCAGATCCGCCAGGCTCATCAGGCTGCGGCCCAGGTTCAGGTAGTAGAAATCCTGGCGCGGCTCCATGCGAATCGCGTCGAGGTAATAGCCCATGCCAAGCAGCTGCTGCTCGTAGCCCGAGTTCGGGTTATCGCTCAGAATCTGCCCTTGCTGAAAGCGCATGTCGGCAAAGACATTATCGGCATTGAAGCTCCACACCGCCCACAGGGTAAACACGGCGATTATGCCGTACAGCAGCCATTGCAGCGAGTTGCCGCCGCTGCTACTCGCCCGCCCGCGCGCGGCCCGCGCCTGGCTAGCACCACGGGCCACCGCACCCTGCCGCCGGTTGCCGCTACGCGCTGGCTGGGCCTTCGCAGGTGTCGGGGCGGCAACTTCGGCAGGCTCTGGCACCTGGGCTGGCTCATCGGCACCAATGCTATATTGGCCCGCCAGCGCGCCCGCCGATACCACCACCGCCAGCGTAACCCACAGCATCATCAACGTTGACACGATCGGAATGCCGGTAAGTCCTTCGACGCTATGGCCTGCCACGATCGCAATGCCCGCAATCGCCAGCACCTGCGTGCGCCAATCGCCCACGCGCTGCATCAGCCGCCAAGCCAGCACAAGCAAGCTGATGATGACAAACAGGTAGCTTGCCAGACCCAGCACGCCCTTGGTGACCAGTTCATCGAGGTAGGCTTCGTGCGAGCGGTCGGGCGAGGCACCACGCGCCTCAATATTTGCCAGCGAGGGCGGGTAGAATTTGTTATAGGCCACGAACATGCTTTCCGGACCCCAACCAATCACCGTGCGCAGCGGGTTCGAGGTGATAAGCGCAAGCGCACCACCGGCCTTGTCGTCGCCACGCCAGATCAACGTGCGCACCAGGCCGGTACCGCTCTCGGTTTCCAGCAGCGTCCCCATACGGCCAATATACGGCACGCGGCGCAGGCTTTGGAACATCGGCGCATCGGACAGGTTAAATGCTGCCAGGAAACCGCCCAGCAGCAGCGCCAGCGCAACCCAGCCAATGAGCAGATTGCGGTACAAGCCCGCCTGCGGCTGTTCGCCTGCACGCGCGTGGCGAAACGCGCGCCAGAGCAGCAGGGTGAAAAAGATGAACAGTGCCGCCGCCACGCCGATCCAGGGGCCACGGCTCTGGGTGTAGAAAATCGTGAGCAGCTGCAAAAACGCGATGATGAGCATGCCCACGCCCTGCAACTGAAGTAAGCGACGTGAGGGCACGGCCCGGCGCGGCAATGTGAAAAACAGGCCGTACGTACCGATGACGAACACCAGGCCACCCAACAGCCAGAACGGCCAGTCGCTATCGTCGCGCCCCGCGCGTGATTGCACCACCTGCGTGCCCGACGCCTGGCCCACCATATAGCTCAGGCCCAGGAGCAGCACAAACGCCACCGCCAGAATGCCCGGCCACAGCATGCCAATCGTGATGCGATCGGCGGTGTGTGGGCGCAGCGTTGGCAGAATATACAGCCCACACGTCACAATCAGCGCAAACAGGAAAATCCACCAGTAGCGCAGATCGGGAATATTCGTTGTCGCGTCGAACGAGCGCACCACCGCGCCGAATTTGGTCACTGCCATCAGCAGCAACAGGCTGCCGATCGCGAGCAATGCGTAGGCCGCTCCCCAGCCAAAATCGCTGCCATCGCCTGGCTCGGCGGCGCGGCGCGCATCGGCAAAGGCAGTAATGGCGCGGCACAGCGCAAACGGCACCAGCATCAGCAGGTACGCCGCCACAAAGATCGAGTTGCCCATCGTCGAGGCGACGCGCGAGATGACATCGCCTTTCCAGGGCAGCGGGTCGATCTGGTAGTGCTGCACCAGGCCATAGCCAATCGCGGGCAGGCTGCCCAGCACCGCTACCGTAATCAGCCGCTCAAGCTGCTCGCGGCGGCGCAGGGTAAGCACAATAATCGTCGCCAGACCCATATACGAAAGGTTAGTGTAGGTGCCTTGCAAGCGCTGGTACGATCCCCAGAAGCTGGTTCCCGGTACAACCGACGTAATAGTAGTAATGATGAACACCAGCGCGTACAACACGGTTGGCAAGGCCAGCGGCACGCTGGTAAACCGCCGCCACCAGCTTCCGGCAGCTGCCCCGGCAGTGCGGCGTCCACCCAGCTCAAGCACCCGAATCAGGCCCGCCGCCGCCATAATAAGCACAATTGCGCGTAGTGAGGTGGCTTTATCGGGTTCGAAGTGGCGTGAGGTGAGGAGATTGAAGTAGCTTGGGATGAGCACCAGGGCCAGCAGCCAGCCGCCCTCAATAATTCGTTCGCACCACGCGGCAATGCTGCTTTGTCGTTGCAAACCAGGGCCTCCTATGAGGTAAGCAGAAGAAAAGGCGCGCAGCAATCATCCAAGCTATAGCACGCATCAGCGATTGCGCCTGCGCCTCCTCGAAGAAGAATAGCCAGATTATGTCATCATCGCGGCTGGCTCGCCAGTACGCTGAGCCTTAAAGCTCGCCGCGCGATCTAGCATTTCGCGTGCGCTGCGGCGGCTATGGTCGCTAATCGGCACGCCATCGAGCATGGCCGCCAGCTCATCGGTACGCTGCTCGGGGCTCAGGCGCTGCACCGAGGTGCGCGTGCGTTCGGCCTCGAACGATTTGGCAATGGCGTAGTGCGAATCGCCAAACGAAGCGACCTGTGCTAGATGGGTAATACAGATCACTTGGTGGTGATCGCTAATTCCCCACAGTTTTTCACCCACCACCTGGCCTGCGCGCCCACCAACGCCCACATCCACTTCGTCGAATACCAGGGTAGGCACATCGTCGACACGCGAGAGGATGGATTTGAGCGCCAGCAGCAACCGCGCGCTTTCGCCGCCCGACGCGATGCGCGCTAGCGGCTTGAGCGGCTCGCCGGGGTTAGGCGAAAGCAGGAATTCAATCTTGTCGATGCCAGTTTTATCAAACGACCAGCGCTCGTTGGCGCTATCGTTATTGGGAGGC
>JAFEAS010000190.1 GCA_018266315.1 Chloroflexi bacterium SZAS-1
CGCTGCGAATCATGGGCTTTGATGTGCGTCTGGCGCTGGCTCTCTTGCTCCCATTGGCGCTGCTCATTCCGCTGCTGTTGCTGGTCGATGCGCCGCGCCTGGCATTTGGGAACCTATGGGCGGTGCAGGCTGGAGCGCTGGCGGTACTCTGTAGCGCTGCTGGTGCCTGGCTGGCGCCGCCGCTGCTAGCCTGGCTGCGCGCCACCCCGCCGCCGCAGATTATGCGCTGGCTGCTGCTGCTGGTGACGATGAGCTTTGTGCTGAAGTACGGCGCGCGGCTGTACCCAGAATCCATGCGCGGCGACATTCAACTGCATGTCAACCGCTATATCGCAACCATCACTGGCGAAGTGTATGTGGTCGCGCGGCACCGGGGGCTGCCCTTCCCGTTCCCGCCCGGGCTGTACTTAATGGCGGCACCGTTTACGCTGCTGGGCGCGCCGGTGCGGCTGGTGTTTCAGATGGCTACCGGGCTGTTTGAGGCGAGTACCGTGTTGCTGCTATATGCGCTGATGGTGCGGGTCGCGGGCAGCGCGCGCCTCGGGTTGCTGGCTGGCGCGGCCTATGCGCTCACGGCGGCGGGCTTTATGACCAGTTGGTTCGCTTTTGAAACGCAAGTGGCCGCGCAGTGGTTTGAAGTGCTGCTGGTGCTACTGGTGGCGCTGCGCTGGCCGCATCTATCCAACGCGCGCACCTTTCTGCTACTTGTGATTGTGCTGGCGGGTTTGTTCCTGGGGCATATCGGCCTGTTTATCAACACATCGTTGTTGGGGCTGCTGCTGGTGCCATTGCTCTGGTGGCGCGCGCGAAATGCCGATGAGCGGCGCTCGGCGCTAACGATTGGGCTGGCGGGCTTGCTTGTCGGTGCGTTCGTGACGCTGTTTTACTACACATCGTTTATGGATGTGGTGCTTGGGCAACTGGGAGGTGTGGCCGAGGGCGGGCTGAATGGCGCAACCGGGCGCGCAGCCATTCCGCGTGCCACGAGCCTGCAGGCGCTATGGGAGGGTGGCCTGATTACGCACTATGGCTTCTTCCCGGTGTTGCTGCTAGTGCCTGCCGCCGTGTTCATTTGGCGTGGCAAGCTCGGGCGGGTTGCCGCACCGCTGTTCTGGCTTACACTACTGGTGAGTGTGTCGCAGGGCGTGCTGCCGTTTATTACGCTTTCCTCGATTACCACGCGCTGGCTGATGTTTTCGGCCTGGGTGGTGGCAGTGGGTGGCGCGCTGGGCTTTGCAATGCTCTGGCGGCGCGGCCGTAGCGCGCGGCTGGTGTCGCTGGCGCTGGCCGGGTATGTCTGCTGGATCACGATTACGGTATGGATGAACGCGATGGCGCTGCGGTTGCCGCCAATCGAGCCGTTCTAATTCACCACAGAGGGCGCAAAGGTACGAAATTTAACCACGGAGACACAGAGGCACGGAGGACTGATGAGAGGAAGAATAAACAGATTAAACCATGAGGTTTATCGTGCTGCTCGAAAAAGAATTAACAGCTGAAATTATCAGCGGAGCAATTGAGGTACATCGCGCACTTGGGCCAGGGCTGCTTGAATCGGCGTACCAAGCGTGTTTAGCTCAAGAGTTGACATTGCGTGGTATACCGTTCGAGCAGCAAAAAGCTCTTCCGCTTGAATATAAAGGTGTATTGCTCGATTGCGGCTATCGCCTTGATTTTATTGTTGCTAACAAAATAGTCGTTGAATTGAAAACAGCAGAGCAAATTATCGCGATCCACGAGGCTCAACTTTTGACATATTTGAAACTAACCCGATGCAAAGTGGGCTTACTTATCAATTTCAATGTGCCAGTTCTTAAAAGCGGTATCAAACGACTTGTGCTTTAATATACGATTTGTGATTCTATAATTGCCTAGTCACTCCGTGCCTCCGTGCCTCCGTGGTGAATCTAGCGTACTTTCTGGTTAAACATATGCTGACTGCAACGAAAAAAGAATCGCGCGGCGCGTCGGATGTGCTGGGCTTTTTCTATGGGCTGTGGGCATTCTCGGCGCTGGGCCGCTCATCGTGGGAGTATGGGTTTAAGCAGAACGTCGCGACGTATGTACCTGCGCACCTCTCGACTTTTGTGGGTGTGCTGTACATTTTCATTATTATCGGGCTGCGCCAGCGTACACCGCGCTGGTGGTGGGTTACACTTGCGCTGCTGTCGGTCGAGCTGCTGGGTGTGCTGATCGTCGGCACCATCGATGTGATTTGGCACCCGTTTCCCTACGCCACCGTCTGGTCGAACTATGGCGTCGGCTATTTCTTCATGCCGCTGCTGCTGCCATTTGTGGGCCTGTGGTGGATGTTGCGGCGTGAGACACGCGCGGCCTATGGCGTGAAATAAACGTGAACACTGGTGCCCTGCAAGGCTAGTGAATGGTTCAACCAAGTCGTGAGGATAGAGGAGCCACGTATGACAACCACACCAAGTAAAAAGCCGCGCGCCGAACGCTTCGACCCGGCGATTGAGCCGCGCTGGCGCGAGTTCTGGCAACGCGAGGGTATTTTTAATGCTGGCCGCCGCCCGAATGCGCCACATCGCTATATTCTCGAAATGTTCCCCTATCCCAGCGGCGATTTACATGTGGGCCACCTGAAAAACTATGTCATTGGCGATGCGCTGACACGCTACTATGTGATGCGCGGCTACGATGTGCTGCACCCCTTCGGCTGGGATGCGTTTGGCCTGCCCGCCGAGAATGCCGCGATCAAGTTCAAACGGCACCCGCGCGAGTGGACCTACAACAACATTGCCGAATCGAAGCGCTCGCTTGAAATTGCGGGCATTATGTACGACTGGAGTCGCGAGGTAACGACCTGCGCGCCGGATTATTACCGGTGGAATCAGTGGCTTTTCCAGCTGCTGTACAAGAAGGGTCTGGCATACCGCGCCAAATCGCTGGTGAATTGGGATCCAGTTGACCAGACCGTGCTGGCGAACGAGCAGGTCGATGCTGAGGGGCGCTCGTGGCGCTCGGGGGCGAAAGTTGAGAAGCGCGAGCTTGAGCAGTGGTTCTTCAAGATTACCGCCTATGCCGAGCGGCTGCTGCAAGACCTGGATAAGCTCACCGATTGGCCCGAGCGCGTGAAGGTGATGCAGCGCAACTGGATCGGCAAGAGCGAAGGCGCGGAGGTTGATTTCCCGATTGCCGGTTCGAGCGACGTGATCAAAGTGTTCACCACCCGGCCCGATACGCTGTGGGGAGCGACGTTTATGGTGCTGGCACCCGAGCACCCGCTGGTGGCCAAGCTCACCACGCCCGAGCACAAAGCCGCGGTCGATGCGTATGTGGCCCAGGCGCGCCTGAAGAGCGAGATCGACCGCACCAGCACCAGCAAAGAGAAAACCGGTGTGTTCATTGGTGCATATGCCACCAACCCGGTGAACGACGAGCAGATTCCGATCTGGATCGCCGACTATGTGCTCACGGGCTACGGCACCGGCGCAATTATGGCCGTGCCCGCCCACGATCAGCGCGACTTCGAATTTGCGCGCCAGTTTGGCCTGCCGATCAAGCTCGTCGTTCAGCCCGAAGGGCAGAGCATCAGCGCCGATGATTTGACCGAGGCCTGGCCGGATGAGGGTGTGATGGTCAATTCTGGCCCGCTCGATGGCGTGCCTGCGGGCAAAGGCCCGGGCCAGAGTGTGAAGGCAGCAATTGCCTGGCTGGAAGCGCGCGGCAAGGGCACCGGCACGATAAACTACCGCCTGCGCGATTGGCTGATCAGCCGCCAGCGCTATTGGGGTACGCCCATTCCCATGATTCACCGTGCTGATGGCACGGTGGTGCCGGTGCCGGAAGCGCAGTTACCAGTGGTGTTGCCCGAGATCGACGATTACCTGCCTAAAGGCAAAAGCCCGCTGGCCGCTGCCGAAAGCTGGGTGAACGTGACGGATCCTGAGACCGGCGCGCCCGCCCGCCGCGACACTGACACCATGGACACGTTTGTCGATTCATCGTGGTACTTCCTGCGCTACACCGACGCGCAAAACGACCAGGAGATTTTCAGCAAGGAAGCGGCGGCGCGCTGGATGCCAGTTGATCAGTATATTGGCGGTATCGAGCACGCCATTCTGCACCTGCTGTACTCGCGCTTCATCACCAAAGTGCTGTACGACGAGGGGCTAGTGCCCGACGACGAGCCATTCCGCGCGCTGTTCACGCAGGGCATGGTGCAGCGCCGGGTGCAAACGCCGCTCGAAACTGTTTCGCCCGATATTGTGCGCTTCCCCGAAGTACTGCGCCGCAAGATTGAGCTGCCCGCCGAGGCACAGACGCTTGAGAATGCGCGCGCTGAGCTCAAGCCGCACGGCTACACGCTTGAGCAGGAAGGCGACCAGTGGATCGCGGTGAGCGGCCCGGTAACGATGAGCAAAAGCGCTGGTAATGGCATTCCCGTTGGGCCGTTCGTGCGGCAATATGGCTCGGATGTTGCGCGCATTGTGGTGCTGTTCGCGGCACCGCCCGAAAACAGCATGGAATGGACCGACGAAGGCGTGAGCGGTGCCCAGCGCTTCCTGAACCGCATCGTTGGCCTGTTCGGCCCCGACCGCGAGGCGATTGCAGCGGCGCAAGGTCAGGCGCTGCCTGCGCTCACCAGCGCCACCGATAAAGAGCTGTACCGGCGCGTGAACGAGACGATTAAAAAGGTGACGCAGGACACCGAGGCGTTCCACTTCAATACGGCTATTTCGGCGCTGATGAGTCTGCTGAACGATGCCGTGAGCTACCGTGCGGCGACGAGCGAGGCTACGCCAGTGTTTGCCTGGCTGGCACAAACCTATGTACGGCTGCTCGCGCCCTTCGCCCCGCACCTGGCCGAAGAGCTGCACAGCTGGTTTGGCGGCGCAGGCACCGTGTACGATACGGGTTGGCCGGAATGGGATGAGGCGGCGCTGGTGCAGGATGAGATCGAGCTGGTGCTGCAGGTGAATGGCAAGGTGCGGGGCAAGATTAATGTGCCAGCCGCTGCCGACAAAACCCAGCTTGAGCAGTGGGCGCTCACGAACGAGCGTGTGCTGGCGTTCATCGAGGGCAAGCCGGTGCGCAAGGTGATTGTGGTGCCGGGCAAGCTGGTGAATGTGGTGGTGTAGCCCGCTACTGCCGAACGAAATAGCGTAGCCACGAGGACACGAAGGTGCCAAGATTCTGTTGCGGCGCGCTTCGTGTTTTCGTATGTTGTGGAAGATTGCATGACCGAGCGCTTTCTGCGCCGTAAGCTCAGTTTTCGCGCCCACGGGCGCACACTGGTGCTGGTAAAACACCCGAATGAGAAGCTTGAGCATCGCCTGATGATGGCGCTGCTGTGGGCCTTGTACTTGCCGCAGTACCCGGGCCTGCGCGTCGATGTGTCGATTGGGAGGCGCTACCGCCCCGATTTGGTACAGCTTGCGCCCGATGGCCAGCCACAATTCTGGGGCGAAGCAGGCGAAGTTGGGGCCGAAAAGCTACATGCGCTGTGTACTCGCTTTCGCGCGACGCACTTGGTATTCGCCAAGTGGGCAACCAACCCCCAGCCCTTTGCGGCGCTACTCCAGGCCGCATTGCGCACGGCCCAGCGCACGGCCCCGGTAGAGCTGATAGTGTTTCGCGCCGACGCTGCCGATTGCGTTGATGCAACTGGGCAGATCGAAATTAGCTTCGGCGATGTCGAGCGCGTGCCGCTGTAACTTTCGCTCTCTGGCTGCGTCTAACCCGGCAAGAAGTACACATTTGGAGCACGCTATGACCGACCAGGCCGAATGGATCGGCAGCGCAGGCGAACACACAGTGGCATCCGATCTGCGCTCGCTCGACGCGCTCTATCGCCGCTATCGCGCGCCGATTCAGCATTTTCTCTACGAGCTCTGTGGTTCGGTGGATATCGCCGAAGAGCTAACACAAATTACCTTTATGAAAGCCTGCACCGGGCTGCTTGGTTTTCGCGGCGAGTGCTCGATTTCGAGCTGGCTGTTTCGTATTGCGCGCAACGCCTACCTCGATAGCCTGCGCCGCCCCGACCCGCGCCGGATCGAGACCGACGAGCTGTTGGCGCTTCCCGATGGCACCACGTTCGCCGACCCGGCCCGCGCCTACGCGGCTGCCGAGCAGCGCAGCCAGATTATGCTGGCGCTAGCGCAGCTGCCCGAGCGGCAGCGCACCATGTTGCTACTGCGCGATGCCGAAGGGCTGGCCTACGCCGAAATCGCCGATGTGCTCGGCATCAGCCTGGCCGCTGTGAAAGTGAACCTGTTCCGCGCCCGTACCGCTTTTCGCGCGGCCTACACCGCTTTTGAACGCCCCGAAGGAGAATACGAATGAAAAACTCCTACGAGCCATATGAATCAGTGACTACCGAAATCTCGCCGCCTGAGTTTGGCAGCTGCGCGCTGATCCAGGATCTGCTGCCGCTGTACTTGGAAGGGGAGGTAAGCCCTGGCAGCCGCGACACGATTGTTGAGCACCTGGCGCGCTGCGAGCGTTGCGCCAGCTTTCTGGCGGGCGCGCAGAGCGTGCGGGCGCAGCTACGGCGCGAGCGCACCGCCCGCGACACAGTGGTTGCGCGTGATCAGCCGACGCGCCAGGCCCTGAGTGCGCGCCAGGGCGTAGCCTCGATGCTTGCACTGCTGATTCTTTGCACCCTCGGCGGAACTGCCACGTTGCTGCTTGGGATTGGCCTCGATGAAAGACCGTCAATGTTTCCAGCGGGTGCGCTGCTTGGGCTGCTGGCAACCGCTGGCCTGGTCGCGCTGGCTCGGCGGCAGGGAGGTATGTCGCTGCCTCGCTGGATTGTGCTGCTTGCAAGCATCGCGCTTGGCGTGATGGCAGTCGCGTTTATTGCGTTCTCACACCAGTTTGGGATCGCGCTGCTTGGCATGCTGCTACTGGCGCTGGCAGTGTCGGGCGTATGGACGAGCGTCTTTCAGAACGACCGGGTAGTAGCAGGCTAACATATACTGCACTCCGGGCTTTGTAGTGGCGTTTTCCTCAAGCCATTATAATGGGCCTACAGGAGGGCTGAGCCATAGCGTGTTTTCGTGCATAGCATGACAACACGCTATGGCTCAGCCCTCTTGCTTTGCTGAAGGATGAATATGTTGATGTGGTATTCTGCGTAGCCGGATACCGCACGAGGAAACCAAGTAATCGAACGGATTTAGTTTGAAAACTGAGTATTTTCATGACTATAATGCTCACGAGCGCGTTACTAGCCGTACCCGTAGTAGCGCGTTTATCGTTCACTAAATACACCGCTAGCTTGTTCAGCGGGGTATAATGTCCCCCACGAATGAGCGCACAAAATCGATACAGGCGTATTGGAGGTGCCATATGTTAACCAATGGTACAATCGACCCTTGGAAAGCCGGAGCTAGTATCTTCCCCTTACTGTATGGCGTATTATTGTTTATGAAGCTGCCAAATGCGGGCCTGATGCTTACTATATTGGTGGTGGTGCTAGTGGCGATAGTATGGTATGCAGCTAATCAGGGGCTATCGATCTGGACTTTATTGCCTGCAATTGTTGGTATATTTTTGCTGTTGACATGTGTTGGGGCGCTGTACGAAGGTGTATCACCCACGAGCCTTTTACCATTATCGCACACCTCCATTGAGCTATGGATTATGGCGCTTCTTGCGCTGGGGTATGTGGGCTGGGGAGCATACGCCACCCGCCAGGTGCTTTAGCTGCAACACGCTAAGGTAAACCTCATACCATCTCAAAAGGCAGGTGTTCGGATGAGCATCTGCCTTTTTATGTAGCGCCCGGTATTTGAAATACCACATTAGCTAGGAATCTCGATCATACCGTGATAAATATGAGCGAATATGTGACTTTATACCTATTCTTTCGTCAAAATCCTTAACATACATGTGCTCGAAGGTAAGGAAATGGTATCGATTGCGTGTATTCTGTAACTATATTGCCACGACGCGACAATGCAGCAGTACAATCTAGCTGGGAGACCACGACAATGTCTAAAATATTAATCGTTGAAGACGAGTTCATGAACCGCGATATGATCATGCGCCGTCTGACCTGGGAGGGATATGAGGTTGCCGTGGCCGCGAATGGTGAAGAAGCCCTTCGCGTTGTCATAGCAGAGAAGCCAGAGCTTATTTTGATGGATCTTGGACTACCACGCATGAATGGCTGGGAAGTAACCCGACGGCTTAGAACCGATACCCAAACGGCAGATATTCCGATTATCGCGCTGTCTGCTTACGCGCTGATGGAGGATCGTGCGCGCGCGTTTGATGTTGGCTGCGACGACTTTGAAACGAAGCCAATTGAGTTCCCACGGTTGTTGAGCAAAATCGAGCAACTACTGGTTACGCGTGTTCCGCAAATAGCTTCGTAATCATTTACACTCAGTTGCTGGGCGAATTTTGTTTGTCAAATGCGGTTTATAGCACTTGCGCTACTATTGCGATCTCATAGTAATATGGCAAATAACTCATTCCACTGCTTATACCAGCACAATCCATCTTGCTAACGGCCCAACTGTGGTGCGGTAAACTACACTGTACTATGTGGGTTGTATTTGAATCCTCAGCTTTACAATGCTGCGGTTGCGTGCCATATTTTTCCGTGCTACAATCGCAAGTAATCGCATTCTACGCGGGTAGAACAGCATTTCCCCTTGCAATGGATTGACGCGTGGGATATAATACGTTCTGGCTTTACACATTATACAGCGCTGTTCTGCCTTCAGAACGAACGAGCACCCTTTCATCCGTAAAAGATTACACTTGAAGTCATCACGCTGCCTCAACAGCGGGAGGATCGACATGGCAAGCATGAGCCTGCAAGCAGCCTACGATCAAGCTCGGCAATCGCTCGAAAGTAACGACACCGACCGCGCGATTGGTTTGGCACAGCATATTCTTGAGCAATACCCCGATAATCTCGAGGCCTATCGCATTCTTGGCGAGGCTTACCTGGCTACACGGCAACTTTCCCGCGCCCAGGAATCATTCGAGCGTGTGTTGCGCTCCGATCCTGAGAATATTCCTGCGCATGTTGGCCTTGGTATTACCTCTGAACGGCAGGGGCAGCTTGAGCGCGCCATTACCGAATTTGAGCAGGCGCTTGAGATTAAGCCCGATATGACCGAAATTCGCAGCCAGCTGCTGCGTTTGTATAGTGAAGGATGGGGCAGCGAAAATGCCCAGCTGCGGTTGAGCCGGGCGGGGTTGGCGCGTCTCTACGCAAAAGGCCATATGCTTCCTCAGGCGATCACAGAATTTCGCCAGGTGATTGCTGATCAACCCCAGCGTTTTGATGCGAAAGTGGCATTAGCTGAAACACTTTGGCGCGATGGGCAAGAAGAAGACGCTATTCAGCTGTGCCGCGATATCTTGGACGAGCGCCCCGAGTCGTTGAAGGCCAATTTGCTGCTGGGTTACTTGCTCAAGTCGGCAGGCCAGCCCGAGGGTGCGCGCTATTGGGAAACTGCCAATCGGATGGATCCTTACCAGGGCGTGGCCCAGGTGCTCTTCGATTCGGTGCCCGAGCAGCCAAAGGATGAGCCGCTGATTGATGCCTGGGACGAAACCGCCTGGCGTAGCCGCCGTGCCGCTGAGCAGCAAGAACCTTTAGCGGCTACCCGGCCAATGGAAGCGGTGACACCACCCGGTACAACGGTGGAACCCAGTGCCGGGCTAACGTCGTGGCTTGATCAACTTACATCGGCTACACCTGCCGCCGCTCCTGAAACCCACATAACGACACCTAGCGCCCCTGAAACCGATGATTTTCTGGCTAGCTTGTTGTCATTTGATCAGCCAGCAGAGACGCCACCCACGCATCAAACGCAACCGCTTTCGGCGGCAGATCTCGCGCCAGAAGCGCACGATTCGGTACCTCCGGCCCCAACGAGTGATGCGCCGGATATGACGCCGTTCTCGTTAGCGGATTTGGGATTGTCAGATGATGAGATTGCGGGCTTGAACGATGTGGCCGCTCCAGCAACGCCAGAGGTCGCTTCATCCCTCCCGGCCCCGACGAGCGATGCGCCGGACATGACGCCGTTCTCGCTAGCGGATTTGGGATTGTCAGATGACGAGATTGCGGGCTTGAACGATGTGACTGCTCCGGCAACGCCAGAGGTCGCTTCATCCCTCCCGGCCCCAACGAGCGATGCGCCGGACATGACGCCGTTCTCGCTGTCTGACCTAGGGCTGTCAGATGACGAGATTGCGGGCTTGAACGATGTGACTGCTCCGGCAACGCCAGAGGTCGCTTCATCCCTCCCGGCCCCAACGAGCGATGCGCCGGACATGACGCCGTTCTCGCTGGCTGATTTGGGATTGTCAGATGACGAG
>JAFEAS010000191.1:0-234 GCA_018266315.1 Chloroflexi bacterium SZAS-1
CGCTTGCTCCATCAATCGAATGAATACGTCATCGAAGGGCGGTACATATTTATCGGCCTGTTGTACTGTGATCTCGGGATGCTCGCCCATGGTAGTAAAAATCTGGGGCAGTGCTTCGCTTGCATCGGCCACATTAATGAGGAGTAGGCCAGGCTGTTCGGGCGAACGCCGCACGCTGGTAACGAACGGCTGGCTTTGTAGAATGTTCGTGGCTTCATATGCCTGGGCAGGGTC
>JAFEAS010000191.1:372-16723 GCA_018266315.1 Chloroflexi bacterium SZAS-1
CCTTCATCGCGCAGGTTGCGGAAGTGGTCCCAGAATTTGCCGCGCAGCACCGGGTCGATACCAGCGGTTGGCTCGTCGGCAAAAATGAGCGAGGGGTTATGCACTAATGTACAAGCTAGCTCAAGGCGGCGCTGCATTCCGCCAGAGAGCTGGCTGCCTAACCGGCTTTTTGCATTGCTTAGTTCAACAAAATCGAGCGCCTGATTAAGCCACTTGCGGCGGCTGATATAGCCCATACCATACAACGAGGCCACAAAATTGAGGTTCTCCCAGACGGTAAGGTTGGGGTAGAGCACAAAGTGTTGTGGCATGTAGCCTAGCCGTTCGCGGGTACGCAGGCTAAACTTGCTTGGGTCGCGCCCTAACACCCATAGGTTGCCGCTATCGCGGCGATACAGCCCGGTCATCAAGCGCACGGTAGTCGTTTTGCCGCAACCACTCGGGCCAATCATGCCAAAGATCGTTCCTGCAGGAACCTCGAAACTTAAATCGAAAACCCCAGCTTCATTGCCAAATTGTTTTTCAACCTGTTCGACCTTAATCATCATACTCGGCGTTTCTTGTTTACGCCGAAATCGCGAGCTTTTCGGGGTCTGCTGCGATTGTGGTATTTCCATGCGCTTCCTCTCGGTAGAATAAAACATGTGGTACTGTGTAAACCGTTTTATAATGAATTACTTAGCTCGATGAGCTTTTCGCGGAGCCGATCGAGCAGCGGTGCCACCTGTTCAGAACCCAGATCGATACGAATTGGGACATCGAGCTTAATCGGGACGTTGGTATTAATCGCTACAGTCTGGTCAAAGGCTATTGGCACGGTCGTGCTGATTGGAATATTTGCGTCGATTGGTACGGGGATCGTAAAGTTGCCAAGGGCGGTCTGTACGGGCAGATCGATATTTTGTTTAATGCGAACTGCAGTATCAATCGGTACCTCTAAAGAACGCTTGATCGGCACGTCGATATTCACTGGTAGCTGCTGGTCGATGGTGAGCGTGTAGGTTAGTTGGTCGTTTTTGGCCTGTGTTACGCCATCGGCCAGGAGATTAATCTGGTCGTGCAGGGTGTTACGCACCGCAAATAAGCGACCAATTGTAAGCGCATGCAAGAGTAGCGAAGCGCCAAGCAATACGAGCAGTGTTATTTCAAGTGGGCGCAGCTTGCCCCAGCCCTGTTTTGCAATGTGCTCGGCTGCCCTGGTGGCGCGAAGCTCGGCGACTGCCGACGCAATCTCGGCAACCTGTTCAGCCAGGCTTGCATCGGCTTGTGGCGCTGTGCTGCCTGAATGGGGAGAAGGTTGTGGCGGAACCGACATGATGCTCCCTTTCTACCTCTTGCACTGGCCGCTGCACCCTGAATTGCTGCGATGGCTAAAGCAAGAAGTGTACCAGCATAAGCTTGTTGCGAATATGCTACTATAGCATGACCATATGTATTGTGAACCAGGCCCTGAAACGTAGGCAGGGCATTTTCCTACCATCACGTAATAGTGAGCATCTATGCAGCAACCATCATTTCAAAACCAGCTCGGCGCGAGCATCGAAATATTAACTGGGCTGAACCAGCACGCTGCGCTGATTGAACAAATTGCCGCGCGTGTGCGTGATACTATATTACAGGGTCATTTGTTACTTACTTGTGGGAATGGCGGCAGCGCCACCGATGCACAGCACCTCGCTGAAGAATTGGTAGGGCGCTATCGTGGCAATCGGCGCGCATTACCGGCCGTTTCGCTGGCGTCCGATGTTTCGGCGATTACCTGTATTGCCAATGATTTTGGCTACGATGCTATATTTGCGCGCCAGCTGCAGGGCTTAAGCAAGCCCGGCGACGTGTTAGTGTGTTTTAGCACGAGCGGCAATTCGCCTAATATTATTGCCGCCCTCCACGCTGCGCGTGAACACGGTGTATTTAGCATTGCGCTGCTGGGCAAAGATGGTGGTATCGCGCGCACACTCGCCGACCTTGCACTGGTGGTGGCTGCTAACGATAGTGCGCGCATCCAGGAGGCGCACCTGCAAGTTCTGCACTATATCTGCGAGGTGATTGAGCAGGCGGTAATTGCCGAGCCAGGCAGTGCGCATTAGGGTTGTGTTGTCGCCGGGCAGTGCAGTCCGCCAACTGGTGTGAGGCATGTAGAAGTGTAGCACTGCGATTGCGCTAGCTTTTTGTATCTAGCTTGCCTTCGGCGCAAGCCTATGCTATAATCTGCCCCGGTTTTGAATGGGGAAATCCCTGGTGGGGGACGCCACGGCCACCCCTGGCGGCCCCCGCTCTTTGTGTACAAAAGGAGCGGCGGCGCTATGTCGCAGGAAATTCTAAACGAGATTGAGAGTCGGCAATTTAAAGAAGGCTTGCCGACGTTTCGCGTTGGCGATACGGTGCGCGTCGGCGTGCGTGTGGTAGAAGGTAACCGCGAGCGTACCCAGGAATTTGAGGGCGTGTGCATTCGCCGCCGCAGCAGTGGTGTGAACGAGAACTTCACGGTTCGCCGTATTGCTTCACACGGCATCGGCGTAGAGCGCACCTTCTTGTTGCACTCACCGCGCCTCGATTCGATTAAAGTGGTGCGCACCGGTAAAGTTCGCCGCTCGAAGCTGTACTACCTGCGCGGGCTCACGGGCAAGGCGGCACGCATCAAAGAGCGCCGGTAAGCCGTGATGTGTAAGGCGCTGCGTTTGGCCTGCTGGTATGAATGATGCCAGTGCAAGCATACAACGCAAGCTTTGTAACACGTTTGCAGCGAGCTTATCAACAGTTCGTTCGGTGGGGCTTCGCGCGCTTCTATCGCGAGTTCGCCTGGACGTATGACACAGTCGCCGCGCTGGTCTCAGGGGGCCAATGGGCCAATTGGGGTCGCGCGGCGTTGCCATTTCTGGCGGGGCACACGCTTGAGCTTGGCTGTGGCACAGGCACCTTGCAGCGTACACTCGCCAGCACCGGGCACAGCGCAATCGGCCTCGACGCCTCGCCGCAAATGCTTAAGCGCACCCGCAATAAACTGTGCCAGGCAGGCTTACCCTTGCGGCTTGTGCGTGGCGTGGCGCAGTCGCTGCCATTTTCCTCTGCGTCCTTCGACACTATTGTAGCCACGTTCCCAACCGAATATATTCTCGACCCTGCGACCGTAGGCGAGCTTGAGCGCGTGCTGCGCCCCGGCGGGCGCGCGGTGATTGTGCTGGCGGCTACGTTTGGGCACGATGGCATGTATCAGCGTGTGCTTGATCTGCTGTATCGCCTGACGCTTCAGCGCTCGCCAAGGCAGCCTGTTGGCCCGGCACCTGAGTCGATGCTCGGGCGCGCGTTGCAGGCGCAGGGCTTGGCGGTGCGCGAGCAATGGGTGCCGCTCGATTCACATGCAATTCATCTGGTGCTCGCCGAAGGTTCGGGCTGAGGCAAGTGTATGGCTTCCAGCGTTGAGTTTGAACGTGCGCTACGCGCGGCGGGGCATGGGCATATTGCGGGCATTGATGAAGTGGGGCGCGGCTGCTGGGCCGGCCCAGTAGTTGCGGCGGCAGTAGTATTGCCGAACGATGTGCTTAATACCCCGGCGCTGCTCAATGGGGTCGATGACTCGAAAGCGCTTTCGGCTGCGCAGCGCGAACGCCTGGCCGAGCGTATTCTGCTGGTGGCCGCCGATTGGGGCATTGGGGCGGTACCAGCGCATGTAATCGACACACACGGCATACTGGTTGCCACGCGTCTGGCAATGCAAATCGCCCTGTTACGGCTGGCACAGCCCGCCGATGCGCTGCTGATCGACGCGGTGCGCTTCGAGCACTGGCCTTGCGCCCAGCAGGCATTGATCAAAGGCGATGCGCGCTGCCTCTCGATTGCCGCCGCGTCGATTCTTGCCAAGGTTGCGCGCGACCGGCTAATGTGCGCGCTCGACCAGGCCCTGCCTGCGTATGGGCTTGCGCTCCATAAGGGCTATGGTACGGCATTGCATCAGCATGCGCTACAAACCTACGGCCCGACTATACACCACCGGCGCAGCTTTCGCCCGCTGGCAACCTTCCTCGCGGAAGGCACCTGGCCGGTGCGCGCTGCCGATGTAGTATCACAAGCTGAGTAAGTTCGGCACAAGCGCGTGCATTATGTGTTGAAGGAGCTTGAACATGGTTCTTGAGCTTGGCGTCGCCGATAAAGTCAAGCAGCTGCGCCGCGAAGGCTTGCGCCCCGCCGAAAAGCTTGTCGCGCAGATTTTGCGCGCTGGCGATGCGGCCTTTCGCCCGCTGCTTGAGCTGGCTACCGATACGGCATTACTACACGAAGATGAACCAGAGTGCTATGCGCCGCTGCACGCGCTCCGTCTACTAAGTGAGCTTGGTTCGCTCGATATGATTGAACCTGTGCTGCGCTGCTATCCACTTGAGCTTGAATATGAAGATGAGCGCTTGCCGCAAGTGTGGGCGGAAGAGGCGCCGCAGCTGATTGGGCACCTGGGCGCGCCCGCAATTGCTCCGCTCTGGGCGATTGCCGACGATACGACATGGGCACCGGCGGCGCGCAGTAGCGCGCTGCGCGCACTTACCTACGTGACGGCGGTTGCACCTGAGCTGCGTGCGCCAATTATTACCGGGCTGCGCGAGCGGCTGGCTGCAGCCAATGATTCCACGCTGGCGGCATTTCTGATCGCCGCGCTGAGTAGCCTTGGGGTCGCCGCGCTCTATTCCGAGCTGATGGCGCTCTATCGCACTGGCAAAGTTGACACTGAAATCATCCCGGCTGGCGCAATGCGGCAGTTGCTTCTGAGCGATAGCACTAAGCGCCTGGCTTGCGCGCTTCACCCGCTCTGGGAGCGCTACGATCAGCATGGCCCATTTGCCAAGGAGCGGGAAGCGTAGCGATTGTGGTCGCCTGGCTCGGGTTCGTTCGATTGGATCGTCTGCATGCAGGTCACTCCGCTCACCTCTGAAAATCAAGCGGCGGCGCTCGCTTACCTGCGGGCGATGCCCTATCGCAATGCGCTGCCGCTCTCGAACGCGACGCAGCTGCGCACGGCCTGCGACGTGCTGGTAGCCCAGGAGCATGGGCGAATTTTTGGTGTTGCCTCAACCTACCACGATCTGCCAATCGCCAACCTGACTTTCGCCGCCGAATCGAGTGCGATCGTCGGGGCGCTGATTACAGCGTTAGCCGAGCGTAATACCCGCCTTCGCGAAGGCATCGTGTGGTCGTTACTGCCCTCTGATCGCGCTGCGCAGCTAGCACAGCACGTTCAGCTCGTGGCTGCCGAAACCGAATATCAGATGGTTGTGGAACCCGAACAGCTTAAGGTTTCACTACGGCATGCGCCGCGCCGCCTGATTGAGGCCGATGTGCCGCAGATGAATGTATTGGCCGGGACTGCTGGCCTCGAAGTGTGGCACCAGAGCGCGCTGGCGCTTGGCCCGGCCTTCGGCTGTTTTGAAGGAACGCAGCTGGTGGCGATGGCTGCAACCCACTTTATTACCCCGGAGGTTATTGAGATTGGGCATGTCGCTACGCACCCGGCGTTCCGGCGTAGGGGGTATGCGGCGGCCTGTACATCTGCGCTTACTCAGGCGGCCTTTGCCCTTGCCCCGCGTGTCTTTCTGATGGTGCTTGAGCATAATACGGCTGCGCTGGCGGCGTATAAACAGCTTGGCTTTCGTGTGCTGGATCGCATGCGCATGGCTCAATTTCGGCTATAAGCTATGCCACACGCGTAACCCGGGCGTNNGCGTTGTGTCAAAAGTGTGTCATGCGCGCCTGCTGCGCCTTCAGCTGGGCCCGATGTGCGCATATACTACTGTACCTTCGTAAGGAATACTATGCGCCTGCGTACTCATGTTCTTTCTTCACTGCTTGCTGGCGTAGCCCTCTACCCGCGTGCGCCGCGCCGGGTTGCACTTCTGGTGGCTGGCGGTGTTGGGCTTGATATTGACCACTACCTCATCTACGCGCTGCGTAGCGGCAACTGGAAACCGCTGAGCGCCTGGCGCTATGACGGATGGCGCCACATGGCGCGCGCAGCCAGCGATACCCGCCGCCGCTATGGGCCGCTACGCTCGGCGTTTCACCACGCCGGGGTTACGCTGCCAATCGTGTGGGGCTTACAGCTTGTGTGGCCGGTGCTCCGCCCGCTAGCGCTCGGCGTAACGCTGCACCTCGCGCTCGATCTGCCGTTTCTGCGCCTTGATTGGCGCGTGTGGCGGCGCGCGGCAGGCCATTGCGAGCGCTGCGGTACGACCAAGCGGCGGCTCGATGTGGTGTACCTGGTGCCGCCGCGCCATGGTGGGGCGAGCTGGGCGCTTGAAAATCGCGCACTCTGGTGCCGCCGCTGCCGCCTGCAAGTATTTGGCTAACAGTTCGGGCTATCGTTGCGCGCCCCAATCGCAAATGCTATACTTACCGCAATCGGCCCACACCAGCAGAACTCGGCAGCGCTATGCCTACGCTTGAAGGCATCCTCGAACGCATCACCTTCCATAGCGAGCACGATGGCTATACGGTGGCGCGCGTCCAGCCGCACGACAAGAACCACCTTGTGACGATTGTTGGCAAGCTGCTGGGTATACAAGTCGGCGAATCGCTTGAGCTAGAAGGTCACTGGGTCGATCATCCCGAGCATGGCCGCCAATTCGAAGTCGAGCGCTACCGCACAGTGCTGCCCGCCACCGTCGAGGGCATTCGCCGCTACCTTGGCTCGGGCTTGATCAAAGGCATCGGGCCGGTAATGGCGCGGCGCATTGCCGAAACATTTGGCACCTACACCCTGCATGTCCTCGATCACGAGCCACTGCGCCTACGGGAAGTCGCTGGCCTGGGGCCGAAGCGTGTCGACCGCATCAGGCACGCCTGGGAAGAGCAGCAGCAGATCAAGGCGATTATGCTGTTCTTACAAGACCTTGAGATTGTGCCAGGGCTGGCGGTGCGGATCTACAAGCAGTATGGCGAGCAATCGCTTAGTGTTGTGCAGGCTACGCCCTACCGCCTGGCCGACGATGTGTATGGAATTGGCTTTCTCACTGCCGATAAAATTGCCCAGGCACTCGGCATTCCCCACGACTCGCCGCAGCGCGTAGGTGCTGGGTTGCGCTACACCCTGAGCCAAGCTACTGAAGAAGGGCATTGCTTCTTGCCCTGGGATGAGCTGGCCGCGCGCGGATCCGTACTCTTGGCGGTTGAACCTTCGGTGGTTGAGGCGACCCTTGGCGCAATTGCCATTACTCGCGAGGTGCATGTTGAGGAGTGGGACGGCCAGCGAATGGTGTATCTCCAGCCATTTTATCGGGCCGAGCGTGGTGTAGCCGAACGCATTCACGAGTTGCTGCGTACCCCCTCGCAGATCGCGCCCTTTTATCGCACGGCAAACTGGGCGCGCGTCTTCGATTTTCTGGCCGACCGCCGCGGTGTGATATTAACCGAGCAGCAGCGCGAAGCCGTGCAGATGGCGCTGACGAATAAGGTAAGCGTGCTAACAGGCGGGCCAGGCACCGGTAAAACCACCTCATTGCGCACGATTATTCAAGCATTGCAACAGCGCGGCGATCCATTCTTACTCGCCTCGCCAACTGGTCGCGCGGCCAAGCGCCTGAGCGAGGCTACGGGTGCAGACGCCGTCACGATTCACCGGCTGCTCGAATTTTCGCCCGCTGGGGGGCCGCATTTTAAGCGCAATGCCGACTTCCCGCTTGAGGCAAGTGTGGTAGTCATCGACGAAGTGAGCATGCTCGATATTTTGCTGGCAAATAACCTGTTTAAGGCTATTCCTTCACATGCGCATGTACTACTGGTTGGCGATGCTGATCAGCTACCGAGCGTGGGGCCTGGCCGGGTGTTGCACGATATGCTGGATAGTCTGGCCGTGCCGAGCATACACCTCGACATGATTTTTCGCCAGGCCGAAGGTAGCGGCATTGTGACCAATGCGCATCGCATCAACCGTGGCGATTTCCCACACCTGCGCGAGCTAAACGATTTTTACTTTTTCCCCCGCCCTGAACCAGAGCCATGCGCTGAGCTAGTGGTTGACTTGGTGGTCAATCGCATTCCGCAACGGTTTGGCCTCGACCCGTGCCGTGACGTGCAGGTGCTTACCCCCACCCATCGCGGCCCAGCAGGTGTGGCAAACCTCAATGCGCTATTACAGGCAGCGCTGAATCCATTCGACCAGCTACGGCCTGAACATCGTTTTGGGTCAACGGTATTTCGCCTGGGCGACCGGGTATTACAACTCCGTAATAATTATGATCTCGAAGTATATAATGGCGATATTGGTGAAGTTGTCGCAATCGCTCCGGTTGAGCAACTGCTAACTGTGCGCTACGACGATGCGCGTGACGTGATGTACGACTTTGGCCTGCTCGATGAGCTAACTCTGTCCTACGCAATTTCGGTACATAAATCCCAGGGTGCTGAGTACGCCTGCGTGGTTATTCCCTTACTGACGCAGCATTTCACGCTACTACAGCGCAACTTACTGTACACGGCGGTCACACGCGCCAGGCGCCTCGTAGTATTAGCTGGCGACCGGCGGGCAATTGCGATTGCGGTGAAGAATAACCGTGTTGCTACCCGCTATACCGGCCTTGCGCGCCGCTTGAAGGGAAATTAAGCCCTAGTTTCTGAATGAATTGTCATCGTAGAAATACGTAAAATAACGTATTGTCATTTGAATACGGTATAGAATAGTATTAGTGTATGTATGTTTTCGTGCGATCGGGTTAGCAATTGCGCTTGACGCGCATACGATCTTATGTCATAATCCTCGGCACTTCTGAATCCGAAATAGCGTCCAGCGGAAATACACGTTTTTATCTCAAGACCGTTACTACGTATGGAAACGGTTACCGCCTTGCCTGCGGTTTCCAGACTATGCTGCACCGTACAGCGTGGGCCATGTCGCTGTCTCTTTTGAACTGGTAGCCATCACAAGGAGGATTCATGTTCGCTGAAAACCATGTGCATACCAAGCGATGGAGTTTAGGAATTGGGCGTGTGGTAGTTACGCTTGTAGCGCTGCTGCTCCTAAGTTCGGTTGCGCTGGCGGCGGTACCAACCACAGGCACCTTCGCGGGCGTTGATACTGCTCGTGCGCAGCGTGTTACCTTCACTTTACCTGGCAGAACCACCACGGTCACTGATTGGGCGGGCGCGTTGAACTTGCAGCTCGACAAAGATACCAAAGGTGATCGGCAAGGGCCGTTGGTGAAGGTCTTCTGTATTCAGCTATTCGTTGTTGTTGGTCGGCCTGGTAGTGTTGATACTTATTACAGCAATGGTTCGGTCACCGCGATTCAGCCTGGTGGGTGCTATATTCGCTATATCGTAGGGCGCTACCCTGCATCGAATATAACCACGCAGGCAGAAGGTGCTGCGCGCCAATTGGCGATCTGGCACTTCTCGGATGGATTGGATCTGAGTACTGTGACGGATGCTGCCATCCGCGTGCGGGCGCAGGCGCTCGCCGATGAGGCCCAGACACAAGTTGATACCAATGGCTGCCCAGGCACAAATTCGGGCTTGGCATCGCTGACGCTTACCCCAGCGAACGCAACCGTGCCGCAAGGCCAGCCGGTGCAGTACACAGTCCAGCTCTCACCGGCGAGTGCCGCCTCATCTGTAACGATTACGGTTGACAGCCCTGCAACGCTGGATAATGGCACGCAGAGCGCGACATTGACACTCAACAATGGCGCGGCAACCTTCACCGTGACTAACTCCACCCCGGGCGTCATTAATGTAACGGCGCAAGTAGATAATGTGATGGATGAGGGCACGGTTTTCGAATCGGATAAGCAGCCCAAAACACAGCGGTTGGTGCTGGGGCAGAGCATTACGTTGACTGCGAGTGCCCAGGTACAAGTTGTCTTCCAAGAGGCAACCGCGACGGCAACCGCCACCCCCACTGAGACACAGGCGGCTACGCAAACACCAACTGCAACGAGCACGCCCGGTGGCGCGATGGAAACTGCAACAACGATTCCGACTTCAACCAGCACGCCAGTCATCTCGACTGAGACAGCTACACCGCGCCGCCCAACCCGCACGCCAGGGCAAGGTGGGGATGCGACGCCAACCAGTACGCAAACCACTGACGTTACTGTAACGCCTACCACGCCAACGAACAATGGTGGTGAAGTGACACCAACGATTGTTTCAAATGAAGAGTTGACACCTTCGCCTGTGACGGGCGACCAGGGAACACCAACCGTGTCAGCAGGCGAGGTTACTCCTACCACTAATCAGAATCAGGCATTACAACCCAAGGGAACCAAGCCGCGGAGCTTGCCTAACACCGGAGATACCAGTGCAAATCATCTGGACGAGTGGCTGTTAGCGATTGCAATCTCACTCGTTCTTGCAGGCATTGCACTACAGCGACGTGGTGCGCGGCGTTAATCGGGCACTACTTCGGTAGAAATACTATCAGGTGGGGTGGTGCGGCGAAACCGCACCACCCCACCTTGTTGCTCAACGCTTTTGCCGGTCGTTTCCTAAAACAGAGGTAATTATGCTGGCTGGGTAGCGAGGCGCCGGGCACGCAGTAGCGAGGCAATGACCGCTACAATGAGAATGCCAGCTACCACCCCAAGCGACACCAGGGTTGGGATTTTGTAGGAGATACCTGTAAGGAGGGCGCTCAGGTCGGGCATCAGCATCTTCACCCCCACAAACGTAAGCACCACCGATAGCCCTAATTTGAGGTAATAGAACTTATCCATCACTCCGGCCAGCAAAAAGTAGAGTGAACGTAGTCCCAGGATGGCAAATACATTTGAGGTGTACACAATAAATGGTTCTTGTGTTACTGCGAAAATCGCCGGGATTGAGTCGACTGCGAAAATGAGGTCGGTACTTTCGATCATCAGTAGCACAAGAAAGAGCGGTGTCGCCATAAGTTTACCGGCTTGCCGTACAAAGAATCGCGAACCCTCATAGGTGTTGGTTACCGGCATGAGACGACGGAATAGCTTGATCAGCGGGTTTTGCTCGGGATGAAGCTCTTCATTCTTATGAAAGGCCATCTTAATGCCGGTAAAGATTAAGAATGCACCGAATACCCAGATAATCCAGTGGAATTCCTTAATCAGCGTCGCTCCGACAAGAATAAGCGCGGCGCGCATCAATAGGGCACCGATAATACCCCAGAAGAGAATGCGGTGCTGGTATTGCGGGGGGACACTAAAATAGCTGAATATCAGTACAAAAACGAAGATATTATCGACGCTGAGGGATTTTTCGATCAGGTAGCCAGTGAAGAACGACAGCGCTGCGTCGCTATTGCTGTATGCACTGGTGGGGACAAGTTGCTGCCAGAAGAAGTAGATACCTGCATTGAAGACGAGTGCCAGGCTGATCCACACTACACTCCAGATCGTGGCTTCTTTGACTGAAACTGTGTGCGCGTGGCGATGAAATACACCCAGATCAAGTGCCAGCATGGCAAGAACAAAGAGATTAAAGCCAATCCACATCCAGATCATCGGTCTATACTCCTTGAAGGCATAGACCGTGGGGCACTAAAAAAGCGAGTCCCCCACGGCAAACGAATGTCGTGGTGGTCTCGCCAGTAGTGCTATCACACATACAACCGGCCGAGGACAATACCGTAAGTGGTAAAGACCCTGTACTGACGACCGGCTGACTCGCTGCTGCGAGTGGCTACTCCCCTACCTGCAAAAAGAGTAACATACTTTTTAAGGCTTGTCAATCACTTATTTATACTGTATTCTGGCACGAATATTGCTAGATACATAATTTTCACTACATTTTTTGATTCAAAACGGTACAGTATTAGTAGGGACTACGCAGGTGCGCAATACCACACTTCAATAATGAATGTACTTCCTGTGGTAGCCCGGTGCGTTTGATCTGTGTATAGAACATGTTGATGAAGTGGTGGGATGTGACGGAGGCATTTTATGCGCGGGCAGCCCATTCTTGTGATAGACGATGACGAAGCTATTCGTTTGACAGTGACAGATGCGCTTGAACTAGAGGGGTATACAGTTGTAACCGCTGTAAATGGTGCTGATGGTTTGGCTGTGCTTGATAAAATTAGCCCGGCGCTGGTGCTTCTGGATATGAGGATGCCGGTACTTGATGGATGGGGGTTTGCGCGGGCCTTACGCGAGCGAGGGCAGCAAATTCCGATTATTGTAGTGACTGCAGCGCACGATGCCCACCGCTGGGGGCGCGAGGTTAACGCAGCTGGTGTGGTGCCAAAACCATTCGATTTAACCGACCTGCTTGATACGGTTGAGCGACACTACCCCTTGTGAGAAGAATGTGTGCATGAGCCACAGCCGCATAGAGCGATAATCGTAACAATAATAGGATTTTTGCTTGTTATGTCTGTGCCTGCGGCAGCATACTCCGTTGTTTCTTCTATCGCTGAATGCACTGTATGAGAAGGAATGCGCAATGGCATCTAAAACGCTGCCTCATTGGAATATGGACGTGGTGTACCCCGGGCTTGATTCGCCAGAATTTAGGAATGATTTTGCAAATGCGCTCGCTGCGATAGATACAACAGTTGCAGTATTCGATCGGCTTGGGATTACAAAGCACCCACCCCTGCAGCTTGATGATGCGACAATTGCTGCCTTTGAACAGGTAGTAGCTACAATAAACCCTTTGCTTGAGCAGCTTGGCACACTGCAATCGTATATTTATAGCTTTGTAACGACTGATTCGCGCAATACCCAGGCTCAGGCTCGCTTGAGCGAATATCAACAAGGGGCGGTAAAACTCACGCAGCTCACTGCGCACCTGACAGCCTGGCTTGGCTCTATTGATGTCGATGCACTGCTTGAGCGTTCGGCGATTGCGCGCGAATATCAATTTGTTGTGACGCAAGCCCAGCGGCAGGCGCGGCATCTCATGTCGCCCGCCGAGGAGGTACTAGCCGCCGAGTTGAATCCAAGTGGCGGTGGGGCATGGAATCGGCTCTATAGTAATGTTACATCACAGCTGTTGGTGCCGTTAACACACGGCGATCAGGCGCATGAACTGCCCATGAGTGCGCTGCGCAATTATGCGTACAATGCCGATCGCGCATTGCGCCAGCAGGCATATATCGCTGAATTAGCCGCCTGGCAGCGCACCGCGGTTCCGCTTGCAGCCGCAATGAATAGTATCAAAGGTGAAGTACTTACTCTGGCACGTCGGCGCGGCTGGAGTTCGCCGCTTGAACAGTCGCTGTTCAACAATAATATTGGCCAGGATGCCTTTGATGCAATGATGGCAGCCGCGCGCGAGGCATTTCCCGATTTTCGCCGCTACCTGCAGGCCAAAGCGCGCATGCTCGGGTTAGAACGACTGGCCTGGTATGATCTGTTTGCGCCGGTTGGGAGTAGTGGACGAACCTGGGATTATGCTGTGGCGACGGAGTTTATTGAGCAGCAATTTGGCCGCTATTCTGCCCGTTTGCACGAATTTGCTGCGCGCGCCTTCCGCGAACATTGGATCGATGCCGAGCCGCGCCCAGGCAAGCGCGATGGGGCTTTTTGTATGCCGCTGCGCGCCGATGAGTCACGAATTCTTTCGAATTATGAGCCTAGCTTCAAGAGTGTGTCGACGCTGGCACACGAGCTCGGGCATGCCTACCATAATAGCAATCTTGCGCGCCAGCCCGAGCTTAATCGTAGTACCCCCATGACATTGGCCGAAACGGCCAGTATTTTTTGTGAGACTCTTGTGCGTAAAGCGGCGATGGAGACCGTACTGGCTGCCGAGCAAATAGAGATTCTTGAGGGCTCATTGATGAATGCCTGCCAGGTGGTGGTTGATATTACCAGCCGCTTTTTATTTGAGCAGCAGGTATTTACGCAGCGTGCAGCACGCGAGCTCTCGGTCGATGAGCTTTGCGCCGCCATGCGCGCCGCGCAGCGCGACACTTACGGCGATGCGCTTGAGCCTGAGGCGTTGCATCCATATATGTGGGCGGCTAAACCGCACTACTATAGCGCCACGTCGTTCTATAACTACCCATATATGTTTGGGCTGCTCTTCGGGTTGGGGCTGTACGCACGTTATCAGCGCGAGCCATCTGACTTTAAGGCCACATACGATGAGTTGCTGGCGTCGACGGGCCTGGCCGATGCCGCAACGCTTGCACGCCGCATGGATGTTGATATTCGCTCAATTGATTTTTGGCGTGCAAGCCTCGATACCATTCGGGCCGATGTCGAGCGGTTTGTGGCATTGACATAAGGTTGAAGCGGGGCAGTAATGCGCGGGGTGGCGTATCTGCTAACCTGCTCGCATCAAACCACTGATATAACACCAAGGGCCGGAAGAAGTTACGATGCTTCTCCCGGCTCCTGATGTGTAGTTGCGAATTACTCGCTGGTTTTACTGCTTACTGTGAACAATCAGCACCGGGCAGTGCGCGCGCTGTGCGACAACATTGCTTACACTACCAAGTAACATACCAGTGAGCTGCCCATACCCACGCGAGCCAAGCACAATGAGATCACATCCCTCTTCATCGGCTACGCGCAAAATTGCTGGGGCGGCTGGCCCTTCGAGCAGTTGCTGCTCAACAACAAGCGAAGCCGGGAGTTGTTTGCGAGTTGCTTCGAGTAGCTGGTTGCCGATTGCGCTGCGTGCTTCGAGCAAGTGCTCGTATTGCGGCGTGCCGAGTAGATCGGATACATGCGGGAACGCATGCAATAGGCAGATACTTGCGTTATAGCGCTGCGCCAGATCGGTGGCCATGGTCATTGCCTGGTGTGAGTTTGGCGAGCCATCGACGGCGACAAGAATTTTGTGGAACATTGCAGCCTCCTTGCGGCACTATGCACCGTTACCAAGCGATGCGTTTGGTTGCTCCACGGCGGCCAACATTGGCGGCCAGAACTTCCCTATTACAAGCATAGCATAGCCGGGCAGGCCCAGAGGGAAGCCCTACTTTCTGCAGGAAAAGAAATCACAACACAGGGCGTATGCGAAGATAGCGTGCTGACAAACACCAGCGAGCTGTTTTGCACTTCACTATCGTGCAACTACTTTGCTACTTCGGTAGAAATGACGGCCTGTTTGTTCGGCACAAAGCGTGAAAGGAGAATGCCCAGCTCGTACAGCAGGTACATCGGCACGGCGAGCAGCATAAGGTTGTAAGGGTCGCCAGTCGGGGTGATAATTGCCGCCACAATCACAATCACGACAATCGCATAGCGACGAGTGCGCCCAAGCGTTGCGGTATTGACAATTCCCAGGCGGGCGAGTAAGTAGATTACCGCTGGCAGCTCGAAGATAAGTCCATTCCACAGCAAGAGGGTTGCAACGGTTGAAATAAAGCTTTCGAAAGTTGGTTGGGCCTCGACACGAGCGCTGGTGCCGAACGAGAATAAGAAATTGAGCGCGGCCGGAATGGTGAAGAACCAGCCAAAAGCCAGCCCGGCAATAAATAGCTCGGTGACGAACGGCAGTGCAGTGAACAAAATCCGCTTTTCGTTTGGTAGCAGCCCCGGCACGAAAAAAGCCACGAGCTGATACACAATTACTGGGACTGCAAGCGCCACCCCAATCACCAGTGCAACCCGCATATAGCTTACAAACAGCTCGGCTGGTTCAATAGACTGCAGCTTGATACTCGGATCGGTGACGAAATGATTGATCAGCAAATTCGGGATCGTGTCTCCGAGTAGGGTTGTACTATTGACCAGCCAGAAGCCGATAATGGTACCAGCGAGAATTGCTAGCAGCGATTTGGTTAATCGGCCGCGTAGCTCGACAAGGTGCGGGGCCAGGTCGGCCCAGAAAGCACCCAACGACTCAAACTGTGTGAGTGTTTCGGATGTGTGCGGCTGAGGCGCGGGTACTACTGATGGCGTATCGCGAATAACCATCCGCACAATGAGGGCGATGATCAGCGGGGTAATGAGTAATGCCAGCAATACCCCAACGACAATAAAGAACTCCGTATTGCTCATGACGATGCCTCTTCGGCTGCGACGGCGGGGGCCGAGTGATCAGGCAGTTGTACGCCCCACGAAGGTGGTTGCCAGTCGTCGTCGAGCACATTGTGCTTGCGTAGCTGTTCTTGCAGTGCGAATAGGTCGCTCATAATCGCTTGCAGGCGCAGGTCGATCGTTTCCAACCGCGTATGCTCGACGGCAAACGCTGGTAAAGCGAGTGGTGTGTTGGTGTGTATGGGTCGATGTTCGGCGACCGCAAAGGCGCCAGGTTGCATATTGGGCGTCGGGTCGAATAGTTCAGCAGGTGGTTCGGCCATCGGATCAGGGTCGAATTCTGCCAGTGGTGTGTTCTCGCTCACTGGCGGGCTGGCGAGGTTGGGTGGGGCAATTGATCCAATATCATTTAGCTCTGTTCGTGCCGCCGAGGTAAACGATTCGACTGATTCTTCAATCTGGCG
>JAFEAS010000192.1 GCA_018266315.1 Chloroflexi bacterium SZAS-1
GCTGCGCCGATTGAGCCACGCCGCGAGGTGATTTATATCTTCTACAGCGCGGCGCTGGTATTGGCGGGCCTGATTTTGGCAGGGTCGGCGTTGCTCGCCGGGCGCGGCCCAGCGGCCCGCCGCACTACATCCGAGGGTGGCGTATGAAATATTGCTGGCTACTCTGCTGCCTTGGCGCAATCATATCGCTGGCGCTGTTTCCGCACGCGGCATATGCTCAGCCGCCCGCGCCGAAGCTCACGCTTCAGGCTAACCCGCCTGAAGGCGGCGACCGCGCAGTGGTGGTTGCTCACCTGCAAGGTACCCGCGGTGCAGATATTCGCAATGCCACAATTCGCTTCTTTGTGAACGATAGCTACGATGGCATGGCCCATACCGATGAAACAGGCCATGCCAACTGGCGATTGCGGCACAAGCTCGGTGCCGGAAGCTACCGAATCGCAGCCGTATTCAGCGGGAGCGATAGCCTGATGCCCGCGCGCGCTGAACAAATACTCGAAGTTTCTGCCACGCGCATCGAGCTAAGCACAACCCCCGCAACCCCGCGCCTGGGCGACCGCATTGTGCTGCGCGCGCGCGTGACCGATATGCATGGCGCGCCAGTGCCACCCGGCCGGGTATTATTGTTTATCAACGGTGAGCGCCAGGCCGAGCTGCGCACCGATGCGAATGGCAACGCCGAGCGCGCGCTCAAACCCGACTTAGCGGCTGGCAACTACAGTATTACAGCCGAATACCTGGGCGGGCCGGGCTTACTACCCACGGATGCCAAACACACTACCACAATCGCCCCAACAATATTTACTATTCGTACCACTCCGGCGATTAGCGGGGTTCGCTTTACGCTCAACGACCGTTTATTCATATCGGGCAGCGACGGCATAGCGCGAGTCGAAGTTGATCAGCCAGGGCAATATCGTGTGCAAATAGTACCCTGGGAAAACGACGCCAGCGGTATGCGCCCGCAGTTCGACCGCTGGGAAGACCCGATTTTCGATCCTGGACGCATCGTCGAAATCCCAGCAAAGCTACACCTGAATGCAGGCTTCGATGTAAGCTACCTGGTAACCACGCTATTCACCGACCCAAAGGGCCAGCCGGTTGCCCCCGACCGTATCAGCGCATTTCGCTTTAGCAGTAGCTATGGCACCAACTACGATGTAGCCGATAGCGAGCCGCGCTGGCTGAAGGCGATCCATGTGGTACGTGGTGCCGACGGATTAACCGCCAGCAACATTATGTACACCATCGAAAGTGTGATGGTTGATGGCGCGAATGTAGTGAATCAGGCGCAGCAACGCTTCACAAGTGGGCCGCGCGAACGCTGGAACGTTCAGCTTCAGCTCTATCGCGCGCGTTTTGTAGCGCACGACGCACTCTTTGGCTTCCCCATTGGCTCAGCACTAAGCCTGACTTTCCCCGATGGGGCGGTAGAAACGCGTACACTCGGGCCTGAAGCCGATGTTACCTTTGAGGGGTTGGCGCGGGGCGCCTATGTGGTGAAGCTCAAAGCGCCTGGTATGTCGGGTATTACACCAGCTGCAATCTCGCACGATCAAGAAATTCGTTTGCTGGTGTTGAGCTATGTCGACATGGCCGTCATCGGTGTAATCCTGGCGCTGATCGCCCTTGGCCTGCTGCTGATTGGTCGTCCATGGTTGCCCAAGCTGCTCCGCGATCCAGTCGGATTAGGGCGACAGCTTGGGGGCTTGCCCCGGCTCGCCCCAGCGCGCGCCCGTGCATCACTGCTGCGGCTGCGACAGCGCCTGATGGGGCTACAACGAACTCGCAGCCAGCGCCCACCCCTGCAGCGCAACGACCCGGTGCTGATCTCTGCCGCGCTTCTTGTGGCCCTTGGTGGCCTGGGCGGCTCGCTTGCACCAGGAATAATGAAACAAACAACCAGCGCAGTGCCCACGACTACCAGTCAATCGACAACCGCAGTGCCGAACGCGCTAGCTGCCACCACTGCCATACCCGCACCAGCCGCCACGGTAGCACCTGCACTCGCGGCAACGCCCGCCCCAGCCGCGCCAGAAATGCCTATGCAGCTTGTATATCGCACACCATTGCAGCGCAATAGCCAGGGCGCAGCAGTTGTGCAGCTTCAGCAGCGCCTGCGTGAGCTTGGATATTTCATCTACCCGGAAAATACCGGCTTCTTTGGTACTGTCACTGCCCAGGCGGTCAGCCAGTTTCAGCGCGCTCGCAGCCTCGCTATCACCGGCATAGCCGATCAGACCCTGATCGCAGCATTGAATGCCTGTACCAACGCTTGCGCCGTTCTACCGCAGGAATAGTGGGGATGACATGCATCGCAATGAAATGGTGGCAAGATGGCGAACGCTGCTCAGCGCTATAGTAAGGCGCGGGCCGCGCAATCTCGCGCTCGGTCTGCTGTTGCCGCTGCTTTGCACAGCCTGCGCCAGTGCTAACGCATTCGCACCGACCAGTGTACCAGCCGCACAGACGCCGCCAGCACAACCATTAGCCATTCCGTTACTGGCGTATTACTACATCTGGTTCGATCCAGGCTCGTGGGATCGCGCCAAGACCGACCTGCCTCTACTCGGTGCCTATTCCAGCGATGACAGAAAGGTTGCGCTCCAGCACATCCAGTGGGCCAAATCTGCCGGTATCAACGGGTTTATTGTGAGCTGGAAGAGTACGCCCACGCTCAACCATCGGCTTCAGCTGCTGATCGATATTGCCAAACAAGAGCACTTCAAGCTGCTGGTCATTTACCAGGGACTCGACTTCGACCGGAACCCACTGCCGGTAGCGCGTGTCGCCGCCGATCTGGATTACTTCATTGCAACGTTTGCCAGCGACCCGGTATTCGACCTGTACGAACGCCCGGTGGTCATCTGGTCGGGTACCTGGAAGTTCTCACGCGACGAAATTGCTAGCGTTACCGCCGCACGCCGCCAGAAACTTCTCATCCTGGCTTCTGAGCGTAATGAAGAGGACTACAAACGGATTGCTGATACAGTTGATGGCGACGCCTATTACTGGTCGTCTGTCAACCCCGCGACATTCCCGAATTACCAGGGCAAGCTCGATGCAATGGCGAATGCCGTGCACGCCAATCGCGGGCTGTGGATTGCGCCAGCCGCGGCTGGCTTCGACGCGCGGCTGATTGGCGGCACGCAGGTAGTTGAGCGCAACGACGGCGCAACCTTACGCACCGAGCTCGACGCGGCCTTACGGTCGTCGCCCGATGCGGTGGGAGTGATTAGCTGGAATGAGTTTAGCGAGAATTCGTATATTGAGCCTAGCCGCCACTATGGACAACGTTACCTCGATGTGCTCACACAATACCACCAGGGGGGCACACCCCAGGCTGCAAACGAGCTTGATTCGAGTATGCCCAGCAGCATTGAGGTGCGCAACGAAACGCTCGTACCACTGGTGATTCTGGCTGTGCTGATTGTGGCTAGCCTGGCTGTACTATTCTGGCGCAGCTTACACCGCCAGAACAGCGATACGCTGGCAGAGGAGGGGGACAGGACGGTTTATGAATACGAGGAGCCTGAACCGCATATCCCATAATGCTGTATTCGCCCTTACCATGCTGTTGGGCCTACTTGTAGCCCCGATGCTACCTTCCACTGCGGCAGGCGCATACAATGCGCATTTGCGTCGTTACCCCTATCTTACCGATCTGGTGGAAACCTGGGTGACGATCAATTGGGCGACTGATCAGGCGAGCACAAGCGGATTTGTGCGCTGGGGTGAACGCGGCACTGAGTCGTGTACAGCTCGTACAACCGCGGCTACAAGCGTGCCCATAACCGTGAATCAGGTTCCGCTGTACCAGTGGCGCGCCACCCTGCAGCTCAAACCCAATACCGAATATTGCTACCGCGTATACCTGGGCACCGCGCCCGAAACCGATCTGCTGGGTAGTGATTCATCACCGCGCTTCTGGAGCCAGCTACCAACTGGCAACACTCAGCCATTCTCATTCGTGGTATTCGGTGATTGGGGTGCGGTCGATAGCGCAGGAAACAACCCGGCCCAGGCCAGCATCATGCGCCAGATCGCCGCGAGTGGCGCACGCTTTGCTCTCACTACGGGCGACAACGGCTACCCTGCGGGCAGCCAGGCCAACTATGGCGACCTTCTGCAGCGCGGCCAGGATCTGAGCACGATTTTCGGCCCGCAATTCTGGGCAGTGGCCGGGGCCTCATTACCTCTGTTTCCAACAATTGGGAATCATGGCATCAGCAGCACGACTCCTAATCATCCACACCTGCTCAACTGGCCGCAAGATCACGCAGTAGCTAGCTCGGGTGGGCGCTATACCAAAGATACGTACTGCTGCCTTGAAGGGACTAACTCAGCGACCTACGCCAGCGCCTGGTATGCCTTCGACGCTGGAGTCGCACGCTTCTACGTGTTGCATGCGGCCTGGAACGAGGCAAATGTAGGCACCGGCGACGCATACAGCCTGGATTATGCCTACCACTGGGCGTCTACCACGGCGCAATATCGCTGGCTCGCCGCTGATCTGGCCGCGCATCCCGGCGGGCTGAAATTCGCGTTCATCCACTACCCAATCTATTCCGACAATGCCACCGAAGGGCAGGATGTATTTTTACAAGGCACGAACAGCCTGGAAGGCTTACTAAGCCGCAATGGCGTAAACATCGCCTTTAGTGGGCATTCGCATCAATATCAGCGCAACCGGAAATTAAATGACAGCAGCCTGGTTACCTATGTCACTGGCGGCGGCGGCGCAAAGGTACAACCAATTGGTGGCCTGGGCTGTACCGCAATTGATGCCTATGGTATTGGCTGGTCGTACTCAACTGCTGGTGGGCAGGGTAAGGGCAGCGCGTGCGGCAGTGCGCCAGTGCCAGGTAGCGCCGAAGAAGTGTTTCATTTCCTACTGGTACGTATAAACGGCACACGGGTAACAGTGCAGCCAATCAATGCCAGTGGCCGCAGCTTCGATGTCCAAACTTATGATTTTAGTAATCAGGGCGATACGCAGCCGCCCGATAAGCCTACCAACCTGCGGGCTACAACAACGGCGGCGGGGCACGTTGATCTCGCCTGGCGGGCCGTAAGCGACAACGTTGGCGTGGCCGGGTATACGCTGTATCG
>JAFEAS010000193.1 GCA_018266315.1 Chloroflexi bacterium SZAS-1
CAATGACCGTGGCCCGCGCCGCGATAACCGCCCTAGCTACAGCGACCGTGGCCCGCGCCGTGACGACCACCCCAGCTACAGCGACCGTGGCCGATTCGATGATCGCGGCCCACGTAATGAGGGCGAGCACCGCCCTGATCGCGGTAACGAGCGCTTTGATGCGCGCCAGCAACGTGAAGAGAAGCGCGGCCCGGGGCGCGATTGGCAAGCGAACAACCCACAAGAGACCCGGCGTAGCGCAACCCGCGATATACGCGACAATAAGCCATCACGCTATGGAGCGCGTGGTGGAACATTACGCCGTACCGGATTTCCGTTCCGACCACGGCCAAAGAGGGACGAAGCAGACGAGTCATAGGGCGTTTGCTTACCAAAGCATCTGCTTCATTACCCTAAATGTTAACGGCGGTGTCTGGCTAAACCAGACACCGCCGTTAACAAACCAGATTATTGAGCGATAGAAGATGATCGGAAGGATCGCGCCTTATTCGACGGTATACTCACCATCAACTACACCATCATCGTGCTTGCCACCCGGCTGCTGGCCTTGTGGCTCGGAATAGGTGCTCTGACCAATCTGCATCATGAGCTGCTGCAGCTCACCCGAAAGCGACTGCATCCGATCCTCATTCTCCTGCGAGATCGCCTCGCGCAGATCTTTGATCAGCGTCTCAACCCGCTCCTTTTGTGATGCGTCGACTTTGTCGCCCAGGTCGCTCAGCGTCTTTTCGCTCTGGTAGGCCAGGCTATCGCTCTGGTTCTTTAGCTCCACAATTTCGCGGCGGCGCTTGTCCTCAGCAGCGTGGGCTTCGGCATCGCGCACCATGCGGTCAACTTCGTCCTTGTTCAGGTTCGTGCTGGCCGTAATGGTAATGCGCTGCTCTTTGCCAGTTGCCTTGTCCTTCGCGCTCACATTCAAGATACCGTTCGCATCAATGTCGAACGTAACCTCAACCTGCGGCACGCCGCGCGGCGCGGGCGGAATACCCTCAAGCCGGAACTTCCCAAGCGTCATGTTGTCGCTGGCCATTTCGCGCTCACCCTGCAGAATGTGGATGTCCACCGCAGTCTGGCCATCGGCTGCCGTCGAGAAGATTTCGCTCTTGCGGGTCGGGATGGTCGTATTACGATCGATCAGCTTAGTCATCACGCTACCGAGGGTTTCCACGCCCAGCGACAGCGGGGTGACATCCAGCAGCACGACATCTTTCACATCGCCGCCCAACACACCTGCCTGAATGGCTGCGCCAACCGCCACCACCTCGTCCGGGTTCACGCTCTTGTTCGGCTCTTTACCGGTGAGCTTGCGCACCAGCTCTTGCACCACCGGCATGCGGGTGCTACCACCAACCAACACCACCTCATCGAGCTGGCTAGCCTGCAACCCGGAATCCTTCAGTGCTTGCTGGAATGGCCCCTTCAACCGATTAGTCAAATCGGCGGTCAGCTGCTCGAACTTGCTGCGGTTCAGCTTGATCTGCAGGTGCTTCGGGCCACTGGCGTCGGCAGTAATGAACGGTAAGTTCACCTCTGTTTCGCTCATGCTTGACAGCTCAATCTTGGCCTTCTCGGCGGCCTCTTTCAAGCGCTGGAGCGCCTGACGATCTTTACCCAGATCGATGCCCTGGTCTTTCTTGAACTCCTCAATCAGCCAGTTGACGATCTTCTGGTCGTAGTCGTCGCCACCCAGGTGCGTATCGCCATTGGTGGATTTCACTTCAACCACGCCATCGCCTACCTCAAGTACCGACACGTCAAAGGTACCGCCACCCAGGTCGAATACCAGGATCGTCTCGTCCTTTTTCTTGTCGAGGCCATAGGCCAATGCGGCAGCGGTTGGCTCGTTAATGATACGCATCACCTCAAGGCCGGCGATCTTGCCTGCGTCCTTGGTGGCCTGGCGCTGGCTATCATTAAAGTAGGCGGGTACAGTAATGACCGCCTGCGTCACGGTTTCGCCCAGGTAGGCTTCGGCATCGGCCTTCAGCTTTTGCAGCACCATAGCCGAGATTTCCTGCGGCGTATATTCCTTACTCGTCTGGCCCGAATAAATCCGCACATCACCGCGTGGGCCTTTGGTGACTTTGAACGGCACCATTTCGCGCTCAACGGTGATTTCGTCGTAGTTGCGGCCAATAAAGCGCTTGATTGAGAAAAATGTATTTTCAGGGTTAATCGTGGCCTGGCGCTTGGCCGTTTGGCCTACCAGGCGCTCCCCATTTTTGGTAAATGCAACGACCGATGGGGTGGTGCGGTTGCCCTCGGCGTTAGGGATGACAACGGCATCGCCGCCTTCCATCACCGCCACACACGAGTTCGTCGTACCCAGGTCGATACCTACAATTTTTGGCATGCTATTCCTCACTTCATTAGAATGACGAGTTGCATCACGACGCGAGCGGCTAGCGCTTGGCTCGCTCGCCGCAACTCGCGCTGTGAATAGTGTACTGTATTTGCGATAGCACGCTATAAGATCGGCGTTAGAGAAATGTTAGAATCGGCAGTAATATATGATTAGCCGTGCTATTCGCTTTTCCCTTCCTATGCTATACTCTGTCGCACCCTGTAAAGAAGTACCCGAGGCATAGACGAAAGGAGTATTCGGATGCACCTGCGGCGACTTACTGTGATAATGGTAGCCCTTACCCTGGCACTGAGTGTGCTGAGCATCGGCTACGCTGCGCCGAGCAAACCATTTACCCTGAAGCCCGGCGGCAAGGCAACCATCTCATTCGAAGCCTTTTGTGTGAATTTTGGCAAACTCTTCCCTACCGGCGTAACCGTGCCAAACGGCACCATCGCGCCCGACCCTGTTCGTGCCGCGCTTGAGTATGCCCAGTCGAAAGGCCTGACCGCCGACCCTAAACAGGCGCTTCAGGTTGAGTATGCAATCTGGCAATTGGGCGGCACCACGAACAGCCCCAAGGGCGAAGCCCTGGCGCAAGATGTCATTGCGGCTGCAAGCGCTGCGAAAGTGACCGACCCGCAGGGGTTGTCTATTTTGGAGGCGGCAAAGACCAACCAGATCTCAATGACGCTTGACTTATGGGAGCCGATTGGTGATAAGCAGCAGATTACCGCAACCGCGAGCGACCATTTCTATGGGCGCGGCCAGCTCACGGTTACCAACATTTCAAAGCAGTCGCTGACACTGTTTATGCCCACGGGCACAATCTTCCCGCCAACATCGAATGCCCAGAATATGGCAGCGATCCAGACAAACGTGGTTGTGACCGACCCGGCCCTGCCCGTGACTGCTGGTGAGGGCAATAGCACCACCTGGCTACTAATACTCAGTGCAGCAATACTGCTGGCAAGTGGCTGGGTATTACGGCAACGCCACGCGATACGCTAAGTAGCAAAATCGCCGATGGTTTCACGCGTCTGCCCTGAGTTACCTGCGCGCGACACGCGGGCAATTCAGGGCAGATCATTTTCTCAGCTGAGGCTAGCGCTTACTCTGCGTCATCGGTATCAGTATTCTGTAATCAAAATATCAGGTTCATTGAAGAAACACCGATGTATCATAGCAAAGCTTACATAGCAGATTTGAACAGGCCCAATATGCTCGGAGATATATCACCATGCTCTGGTTAATTTGGATCGCCATTATGCTGATTACCCCGATCCTGGCTGGTATTACGGTATGGTGGGAAACACGCACCTCGGTTGAGCCGGTTATCGCCGATATTGCTGGCGACAAGCTGCAAGCATAGCCGATTACGTTAGCTCCCTGATGTAGATGCAAGACCCGCAGGCTAACGCTCCTGCGGGTTTGGTGTGTTATGAATAGGAACAGCACGGTAGCTTGTGTGATTGATACCACATCCGCATCTCTATGAAGTATGCACTATGCGTTTTGCGCCGCCCGTTGCTCGTGCTATACTAACTTGCGTCCCTGGCCGCCGCGATAGCGCGCCGCTGTGCTGCAAGCCCGGCGTGTTTGTCGCAAAGGAGCGTTCGTGCGCCTGCTGCGCTGGGCTGGTCGCTTTTGGACCGGAGTACTGGTAGTTGCTGTTGCGCTGGCCGGGCTACTGCTGGCCACGCGCCTGATGCTGCCGCTCTTTGGCACCACACCCGCATTGCGGGCAGCGCAGCCGAACAATAATGCCAGCGCAGTAGCGGTGCGCGCACCCTTGACGCTGCACTTCGACCAGGCCATGAATACGCGCAGTGTCGAGGCTGCCCTACACATCAGCCCGACATTGCAGTGGGCAAACACCTGGGATGCTGCCCATACGACGATCACGCTTTCGCCCACAACCGCGCTCCAGCCCGATACCGAATATCTGCTTACGCTCGGTGCGAGTGCGCAGAGTCAGCGCTTTCGCGCCGTTGGGCAAGCGCTCAGCATACGGTTCCACACCGCGCCTGCGCCAGTGGTGGTAGCCGCGCTGCCGCTCGATGGTGCAACCGATGTGCCACTCGATAGCCCGATCAGCATCGCCTTCAGCCGGGCGATTGTTCCGGCCACGGCGCTACAGCAGCCAGCAGCATTTCCCGCATTACACTTTGAGCCACCGCTTGCGGGCCAGGCCACTTGGCTCGATTCATCGACCGTTCTGTTCCGCCCAGCGACGCGATTGCAGCCTGGTATGCGCTATCAGGCAACACTCGATGCTGCGCTGACCGATGTCAATGGCGGGCAGCTTGGCACCCCCTACAGCTGGACGTTTAGCACCACTGCGCCGCGCCTGCTAGAAGTTTCGCCCGGCAATAACGACCGCCTGGTGTTGCCGCGCTCCACATTGGTACTCACATTTTCGCAGCCACTCGCGCTCGATGCCCTGCGCGCAACGCTCGCTATTTCGCCAACCATCGCTGGTACGTTAGAGGCTACGACCTTGCTCGATGGTCGCCAGCGGGTACTATTCACTCCAGACACACCGCTGCGCCCTGATACGACTTACACCGTAACCTTGCAGGCCGGAATTGCGTCGGTACAGGGGAATTTGCCACTCCTCGAATCGGCGACATGGCGCTTCACCACTGCGCCGCAACCATCCCTGGTCGCCCGCTTCCCCGGCGAAGGGCAAACGCTTCCCCCCGAGCAAGAGATTCGCTTGGTGTTCACGACACCGCTGGCGAGCGCCAGCGTGCGCGATATGCTGAGGATTGAACCTGCCGCACCCAACCTGCGAGTTTCTGCGAACGGTACCGATGTTCGTATTCAGGCCGATTTGCGCGCGGCTACCGTTTATACCCTCACGCTGCCCGCCGAGCTGCCCGACCAGAATGGTATTCCCCTCGGGCAACCCTATCAAATGCGTTTTCTCACGGCGCCTGCCAGGCCAGCTCTGGCGCTCCCCGAGCTTACCGGCCAGATGATGCAGGCAACACCAGGCACACCTGCGCGGCTGCTCGTGCGGCGCACCAATCTCTCTTCCCTCAATCTGGAGCTATACCGGCTAGACGAAGCGACACTCGTGCGTGTGCTTCCGTTCCAAGCTGGCGATTGGCCCGGCTTCCAGCCAGAACGCTACGGCCAGGCGCTGCTGCGCGGCTGGCGGATCGGGCTGCACGATCCGCTCAATATTCCGGTTGATGAGCGCCTGGCGCTGAGCGATGCCGCCGATGATATTCTGCCGCCAGGAGCCTACTACCTGCGCATTCGGTCACTCGAAGGCCCGCGCGCCGATGTGGTGCTGGTGGTCGCGCCCACGCGGCTTACCTTCCAATCGGGCATGGCTGCGGATGGCTCGGATGTGGTGTGGGTATGGGCGACCGATAGCAGTACTGGTACGCCTGCTAGCGAGCTGCCGATCGCGCTCTATCAGGGTGGCGTGCTGGTGCAGCAAGCTACATCGAATACGCAAGGGCTGGTGCGTTTCGGTGGGCTGGGGCATACTGGAAGCAGCTATATCGCTATTGTGGATGGGCCGCAGATCAGCGCAGTTAGCGCCACACCTAATAGCACCGCCGAGCGCCGTGCCCGGCTCTTTCTCACAACCGATCGTTCTGACTATGCCCCGGGCGACCGGGTGCAGCTCGCCGGTTTTGTGCGCGTGGCAGACGAAGCCACCTTCCCGCCAGTGAGCGTGAGCTTGAGCAACGCAGCGGCAACTGGCCGAGTGTATCAGACGGTACTTCAGCCCAGCGCAACCGGCGCATTTAGCGCTACTGTGCCATTGCCAGCCGACCTGCCGCTGGGCAATTATAGCATCAGCGCAAGTGTGGGTGGCAGCAGCGCACAGGCGACTGTGCTGGTGCAGGCGCCACCGCCTGCGCAGCTGCGTGTAGATGTTCAGCCGCCGGGCCTGTTAGCTGGTGGCGAAGACGTAGCGATCGGCGTGGCGCTCGCCAGCCCGGAAGGCTTCCCCGTCGCAAGCGCAACGATCTCGTGGACTCTCACCGCCGCGCGTTCGCCCTTCCCCAATACTGGTGATTTTGTGTTCGGTGACGACGAGCGCACCACCACGCTGCTCCAAACCCGTATGGGCGTCGCCCAGAGCGATGCTACCGGCCGCGTGGCATTGTCGATCACCGATCTCGACTTGGCCGATGTGCCATTGCGTTACCGCTTCGTGGCCGAGGCCAGCGGGCCGGGCGGCGCGCGTGGTGCTGGCGTAGGCGAGTTCACGGTTGCCCCAGCCGCGCGCTCGGCGGGCCTGCGCCTGCAAAGCCGGATTTTTCTCATTGGACGCCCCGGCACCGTCGATCTGCTCGCGCTCGATGCCAGCGGGCAACCTGCACCGCACACACCTTTGCGCCTCGAAGTGTATCAGCGTACCTGGGAACGTGCCGGGCCTGATGCGACCGCGTGGGTTGCCCGCGACCGAATTGCCTTAAGCCGCACCGCTATCGCTGGCACCGATGGCACCGCCAGCATCGCGCTCACGCTTCCACGCGGCGGTGCCTACCGGCTGCGCGTGAGTACGCCCGATAGCGCTTCGAATGCCAGCTACAGCGCAATTTCGCTCTGGGCCAGCGCGCCGGGCTTCACCGGCTGGGGCGCGCTCCCTGGTGATCAGCCGCTACTCATCGCCGACCGACCAACATACCGCCCTGGCGATACTGCGACATTATTGCTTGTTGGCCTCAACCGTAGCGCGACGATACTGCTCAGCCAGGCGGGCACAAATGGCCCGCAAGCGGAAGTACGCGCAATTCGGGCCGGTGAAGCTTTCACCCTTACCGTTGCGCCAACCAACGCATCTGCCCTCACAGTCGCCGCGCTCATCGTGCCCCAGGCAGCGCGCAATGTCGCCTTTGCCACGCCCGCGCCAGTGATTAGCGCAATCGCACATCTCCCAATCGCCAGCGCTGACGACGCATTACGCATAGCCATACAACCCGACCAGGCATCGTATCTACCCGGCAGCACCGCGACCATCACCATCACCGCTACCCGCGCCAATGGTGCGGGCGCTGCCGCCGACATTGTGCTCGCAGCAGCGGCGGCAGCGCCTGCAAGCTCTGGCCCAATCGCCGAGGTGTTGCGCCCACCGCCGAGGCAGCTGCAAACCGCGCCCACCGCTGGTACAACAACTACTACCATTGCAGCCACCCGCGCCAGCGCTATAGCAAGCACAGCGGCGCCCAGCATCGTGCCAGGTATCTGGCAGCCAGGGTTGCGCACCAATGGCAGTGGCATCCTTACCGTTACGCTGCAGCTGCCATCCACGCCCGGCGCACTTCAGCTCTATGCCTGGGCGGCCAGTCCCGATCGTGCGGGTGCGGCGCAGGCTACTATTCCCATCACGCAGCCGCTCGAAGTGCAGCTGCTGGCACCACCAACATTTCGCGCAAACGACCAGCCCACGATCAGCGTGCGCCTGCACAACACCAGCGCAATGACCCAAAGCATCAACGCAACGCTCACTGTCGCCGGTTTAGCCCTCGCCAGCAGCGATACCCTGGCCCAGCAAGCCAATCTTGCGCCAGGGGCCACGCGCCAATTGACCTGGCACATGCGCGTGCTCGACGCCGCTGCCGTGCAAGGTAGCATAGCTATTCTGGTGAATGGAACGCCGTGGCGCACCGAGCGGTTCGAGCATCCAATTATCGCCAACGTCGTGCCCACGCCCGGCAATCAGGGCCTGGCGCTCCTGCGCGAATACCTCGACCCACAGACCGGCCAGGCGGCTGATCTGACCCGGCTGCGCGCCGGGCAGCTGTTACGCGCCCGGCTGACACTGGTATGTCCGTCCGGGCAGCGTAATCTGGTGCTTAACGAATCGCTGCCCGCCGGAGCTGTGGTGGTTGCTGCGCCATCCAGCCCGTTCGAGATAACCACCCGCGTGCCAGGAGTGCTTGTGCTGACAAAAGCGAACCTTGGCGCCGGGGTATTCCAGTACGAGTACACACTACGGCTGGTGGCCGCTGGGCATTATGCCATACCTGCATCCAGCGCTCAGGCCGATGGCGGCATCCACGGCGTAGGGCAACCCACGACGCTGAACATCGCCGCGCCCTAGCGCGTACCACACTCACTAGCATAGGAATAACTGATGCAAGATAGCGACATCACCCTGTTACGCGCTGCGATCGGCATTGCTGCCAGCGCCCGCGCCCATGGCAACCACCCGTTCGGCGCGCTGCTGGCCGATGCGCAG
>JAFEAS010000194.1:0-19444 GCA_018266315.1 Chloroflexi bacterium SZAS-1
GTGGAAGGTCACGGCGGCTGTATCTGGGCGGCCAGCGAGGAAGGTGCAGGTTCGACTTTTTCGCTGGTGCTGCCGTTGGCCTAGAACACTGATCGCACGCTCATCAAATGGCGATCCAACGCACTCAGCAATCGAACACCAACCAGCAGATATGGTTCCGCAGCCGCTGGTCGTCGAGGACGAGCGCGCGAATCGCATCCGGCAGCTGGTCACGCTGCCAACGGCACTCCTGCCGTCCGGCATCCTCGCCTGTTCCTTCCGGCGCAGCGGCGCGCGCAGCCTTGATCGCGTAGGCAGCTGCACCAAGCTCGTGGGCGGCGACATGCGCCACCACCGCTGCTTGCCCAGCCGCATACGCGGCAAAACGCGCCGCTCCGCGTAAATCCCGCGCTGCACCCATTGCGTGCCCGCCTAATGCACGTGCTTCCATCATTTTCAGCTCCCCACGTGTCCACGCCCGCGCGGCTTCGATCGCCTGGCGTGGGCGCGGGTCGGCTGGCTGTGCTGCCTTGAAGAGGGGCAGGACGTGCTCCGCGCAGGTTGCCGCCCACAAGGCCAGCAGCCGATGGTCGGCGTCGGTGAGCATCCCACCGCGCCGGATCGTCACGAAACGCGGGTCGCGGTCTTTTGGGAGAATCATATATGGCTTTCGTGCTGCGTGTATCTCTGCCCACAAGCGAATTTCAGCCGTGGCCTCGCAGGAGGCAGGCTTGATAGATCGAGATGACCTGTCGAAAAAACAAATAGGAAATGTACTGTTTGGCAGATGCCATTAGAAAGCTAAAAACTATTGTTTGATGCACGAGATTACAGGTTTGAATGAGCGTTTCTCTCGAACATCTGCAACGGTTCAGACAAACCGGAATTCCCAAGATCATTGCAGCGTTTCGTTTGTATCAAATCTGGGCCGGAAAAGCACGCGACTCCTTATTGCTGCTCTATTCGTGCCAACCAAGCTCGCATATCCGCCTCATGCTCTTCATGGAAGTGAGCAAAGAAGTCACTTGGTTTGACAGACTCCGTTTCCAACCATGGGAGATAGTGCGCTGGATCACTGAGGACTGCATCGGGTAAATCTTCGATAGCAGCGAACATCTGCTGAAACACGCGATGCGATTCATCCAGGACTTCACGCACCGAGCGGTTAAGATTGGACTCATAGATCCACGCATTGATTGCATCCAGATCTACATCAGCATGAAGGTGCGCTGGCCAGGGTGTGGGCGGTTCTCCCTTGCCACCTTGTGCAGCCTGTAAGCGGGCGACGGTTCGGTACCGCCAGCCCGTGAGGTGCGCGATGATGTCCTTAATAGACCAGTCAGCCGCTGCACCAGGTTGATCCATACGCGCCTCGCCAATCTGGTTGAGCAGCGCTTCCCATTGGCGATATTCTTCCTGTACCCCATCCAATAGTTCAGATTTGTGCATAGATACCTCCTTTATGCGCGTATATCCTGGCACACTCTACCACGGAACGCGGTAAATAAGATCCTAATTACGTGGCGGCCCAACTACGTATTCAGGGTCGGCCACACTGCCAGCTTGGTACGCACACGCTTAATCACCTCGTCGGTGAACTCGGTAGTGCTGGCGTGGCCCATCAGGTCGGCGGTGCGCACACCATCGTACACGGCCTCAAACACCGCCTCCGAAATCGCGCGCGCGGCCAGGGTGGCGTTGCCGCCAATATACGAAAGCAGCGATCCGCCCGCCAGGATCATCGCCATTGGGTTCGCGACGTTTTTGCCAAACAGGCGCGGCGCAGTGCCATGCGGGGCTTCGGCCATCACCACGCGCGTATTCCACTGCTCGTCGAACCCAATCAGCAACGATTCGGAGCCAGCAATCGAGCCGAACATTTGCAACACCAGGTCGCTCATACAGTCGCCATCGCGGTTGAGGGTTGGGATAACCAGCGCATCGCCCATATTGGCGAGCAGCAGCGCGTAGGTTGCATCAATAAGCTGTGGATCGTACTTGATCGCCGGATAGCGCCTGGCGGCGGCGTCCATCTCTTCTTTCAGCATGCCCTCGTATACCGGGCTTACCGTGTATTTTGGCCCGCCAAATACTTTCGCGTGAATTTTCTCGGCGTGGCGAAAGGCGTATTCGGCAACTGCGCGGCAGTGGCGGCGCGTAATGCGCTCGGTGCGGTAGGCCACCTCATCTAGCCCTTCGCCCTCGCGCCATTCCTTCGCACCATACGCATCGCCCACCGCCATACGAATAACCGAAATTGGTGCGTACACCCCACCCACCGGGCGCACGCCGGGAATGCGGCGGCCAGTGCGTACAATCACGGTACCATCGACACGCTCGCGCAGGATGGCGTTTGGGCTACCAACATCGCCCTTCGTTTCGGGCGTAATCGTTGCGGCTTTCAGGCCCAGGCCCGCCTGTACCATTGCATCAGCGGAATCTTGCACGACGTGGTTACGCGTGGCGCGCCGGTTTTCCAGGCTCAAATCGAAACGCTGAAACGTCATTTCTACGCCGGTCACGTCTGGATCTAGCACGCGTAAGGCTTCTTCCAGTAACTCCTGCCCGGTCTGGTCGCCTTCGAGCACAACGATCGTATGGCTCATGCCCCCTCCTGTAGCTGCTTATGCAATGGCGGTTGGTTTACACTGGTGACGCATTGGTGTGCGCAAAGTATACCTGAAGTATTGCTGCTGTGTACATACTTAGCTATAATGCCGACGGTGAATCGTGCAATGCTAATGTGTTGGGTGGAGTGCTCAGGTTTTATCGCTGCTAGCTTTGGGTAAAGGAATGAGCGATGAGTTTAGAGGAAGATCTGCGGGTCAAGGCGAACGAGTTTATGATTGGCAGCTACACTCGCCATATATTCCTATGTGCCGACCAGACCGAGCCGAAGTGTTCGCCCAAAGCGGCGAGCATTGAGTCATGGAATTATTTGAAGAAGCGCCTGAAGGATCTACACCTCTCGATTGCGCAAGATGGTGTGTTTCGTACCAAAGCCAACTGCCTGCGCGTGTGCGTGCATGGGCCAATTGCGGTGGTGTACCCTGAAGGCGTGTGGTATCACTCGTGTACGCCTGTGGTGCTTGAGCGCATTATTCAAGAACACTTGATTGGCGGGCAAATAGTTGAGGAATTTGTGTTTGCGCGCAATCCGCTGTCAGCCGCGGCAAAAACATAATCGTGCCAGGAAATTTATGCAAACTTCGCATAAAAGTATGAAGATACGCACTACGCACTACAACCTGGGCATGCTAGTGCGTAGTGCGCCACATTGCGCCTACCCACGCACGGCAATTGCCTCAATCTCTACCCGTACATCGCGGGGCAACCGCGACACCTGCACTGTTGAGCGCGCAGGTGGCTCACCCGCAAAGAACTCGGCGTATACCGCATTCATTGCCGCGAACTCGTTCATATCAGCAAGAAACACGGTTGTTTTCAGCACATTGCCAAGCGAGCTACCTGCCGCCTGCAACACGGCTTGCAAATTGGTAAGTACCTGGCGCGTCTGCGCGGTGATGTCGCCCTCTGCCAGCGTACCTGCTGGGGTAAGCGGAATTTGCCCCGAACAAAACACCAGATTGTCAAGTGTGATCGCCTGTGAGTACGGGCCGATCGCCTGTGGGGCGTTGGCGGTTGCGACTACGGTGCGTGGCATAGCACTACCTCCCATATGTTAAGCGCTCATTGCCATATTCTAACCTATTTTTTAAACAGAATATTTGACAGACATGCAGCAGATGGTGTATGCTATAAGTGCTAGATCAGATTGATTAATAGCACTAAATAGCCTTCGGTACGGCTTTATCGTAAACTATGAATGATCGCCCGGCCACCTCAATATTCACCGCGCACGCAGCTACTACCCTGGTGCTGTGTGGCCCACGGTGTGCGCCGCCAGGCCAGGCGTATGCCTACCGAAATTGTTTACACCGAGCCAGGCGCGCTCGGGCGGTGCTCGTGGCGAGCGCCGCAGATGTCATAGGCAGCGTGCTCTAATTCGGGGCTGCCCCCCGTACTAGAGCGCGTGCGTGTAAATCGTGCGGCTTTGGAAAGGGGGTTCCGTTTGGGGCAACGTGTTCTCGTCCTCAATGCCAGCTACGAGCCACTTCAGATCGTCTCGACTCGGCGCGCAGTTGTATTGCTACTGCAAGAAAAAGCCGAGCTTGTTGAGGCTGCCGCGCAGCGCCTACGAGCGCAGGGGTTCGCGCTTGATGTTCCAGTCGTCATCCGGCTCGTGCGCTATATCAAAATTCCACGCCGCCTGCGGCTGCCCTGTTCGCGCCGGGGTGTGCTCACCCGCGATCGCGAAACGTGCCAGTATTGCGGCGTGCAGCCTGGCCGCACGCAGCTGACCGTGGATCATGTGCTGCCGCGCTCGCGTGGCGGGCTGACCACTTGGGACAATGTGGTAACGGCTTGCCGCGATTGCAACCACCGTAAGGGTGGCCGCACCCCCGAAGAAGCCAATATGCTGCTGATGAGCAAGCCGCGCCAGCCGCAGTATGTGGCGTTTGCGCTGCTAGGCGAGCTAGAGCGCCACGATGTCTGGCGTAAGTATGCGTATAGCAACGAGTAGCACGGCGTTTGCTTCATGCCCCAGTAAACGCCGAACAACGCCCAGTGCCCGGCCGTTTCGCTGTTCATTTTCATCAGCGAATCCGATAGCGATTTGCGAAACAATTGCGCCTGCGTCAATGCACATACCGCATATGCCTGCGCCTGCCCATTTGCCGATTACAAACTGCTAGCGCGTTATGTACGATACGGATACCACCACGCCTTCTTCTCCTGGTTGAAATCCCAGTGTACGTGCTTGGTCTCTAAAAAAGCCTCAAGCCCCTCTTCGCCCAGCTCGCGCGAGCCGCCGCTGAACTTCATGCCGCCGAATGGGCCGGCATCGTTGTCGGTGAGTGGGTCGTTGACCCAGCAAGTGCCAGCTTTCACTTCCTCGTAATACTGTTTCACCTTCTTTGGATCGTTGGTGTAGAGGTTCGCGCCCAGGCCATAATCACAGTCGTTGGCGAACGCGATTGCTTCGTCGAAGGTGCGGTAAGCCATGACCGGGATGGTTGGGCCGAAAGTTTCTTCGCGCATAATGCGATAGGAATGGTCGACATTGGTCAGCACGGTTGGCTCGTAGAAGAAGCCGCGCGCAAACTGTGGTGGGCGGCGTCCGCCGGTAAGAATGCTGGCACCCTGGCTGCGCGCTTCGTCCACATGCTCTTCCACCTTCTGGCGATAGCGCGCGCCAATCAGCGGCCCAATGTCGGTGTTCGGGTCGCTGCCGGGGCCGAGCCGCAGCGCGCGCACAAACTCAACCAGCCGCTCGGTGAAGGGTTTGGCAATGCTCGAGTGGACATACACGCGCTCGGTGCTGGTACACACCTGCCCAGCGTTCAGCAGCGCCGCCCAGGCCACGCCCGGTACCGCGACATCCAGGTCGGCGTCTTCCGCCACAATAAACGCATCTTTGCCGCCCAATTCCAGGTGCGTGCGTTTCACGCGCTCGGCAGCCAGCCGTGCAATTTCGCGGCCAGTAGCAAACGAGCCAGTGAAGGCGATCATATGCGTGTCGCGGTTCACAACCAATTCGCGCCCTACGGTTGCGCCGTAGCCAGTCACAATGTTCACCACCCCCGGCGGCAGGGGGTCAAAAATCTCGGCGAACAGCAGTGTCGTCAGCGGCGTCATTTCGCTTGGCTTGATGATTACGGTATTCCCGGCGGCAAGCGCGGGCGCTACTTTCCAGCTCATCAGCAGAATGGGATAGTTCCACGGCACAATGCATGCGACGACGCCATAAGGTTCTTTCAGCACCATAGCGAGCTGCGACGGCTCGACCGAGGGGATGACACGACCACGTGTGTTGCGCTGGAGTTCGGCATAATAATCGAAGCAGGCCGCGCTCCAGCCCATTTCGTCGCGATTCTCCAGCAGTGGTTTGCCGCCCTCCAGCGTCAGCTGGGTCGCTAGCTCGTCGGTGCGCTCACGAATCTTGCGTGCAACTTCGTGCAGCAGCTCGGCGCGCTCGTGCGCGGTAGCGGTGCGCCAGCTGCGGAAGGCCCGATTGGCGGCGACAATGGCGGCGCGCGCATCGGCCTCGTTCGCCATCGGTGCCCGGCCTACAACAGTTTCGGTGGCTGGGTCGCACACATCGAACCATTCGCCAGTGGCGCTGGGTACGCGCACCCCATTGATCAGCATTGCAGTGGGCATAGGTTTCCTCTTTTGTGTGGAGTTTGGAGCTGCACGCAGTATAGCCAGATCAGCGGGTACAGGCAAATAGAAGAAAATACCCTCTTGACATTCATGACGCACTGTGTTATACTCCTCGTATAACGCAATGCGTTATACATTTAAGTAAGATAATTAGCTTATATGCGGAGGAAGTCATGACTGAGGAAGTTGAAGTCAAAGTGCGCGAGGTTGTTGAGAACGGCAAAGAAGCAGGTACGACATTTGTTGAGGGTCTGCGCAAACTGTTGCTGGCTGGTATTGGCGCAGTGGCGCTGAGCCGCGATGAGACCGAGACATTTGTGAACAAGCTGGTGGAGCGCGGTGAGTTGGCCCAGAAGGATGCAGAGAAGCTGCTCCACGAAGTTCAGGGTCGGTTCCGCAAGAACACCGTGGTTGTTGAAGAGCAAGCCGACCGGGTTGGCTCGCGCGTTGAGCAGGGCATGGAGGAGTTCCTGAATCGGTTGAACATCCCCTCGAAGCGCGATATTGAAGAGCTGAGTGCCAAGATTGCCCAGCTCGCCGCCCGCGTGGAAGAGCTGCGCAAGAAGTAACACCCGCCGCATCGCAGCTTACGCCGCACGCCGACAGGTCTTTGTCGGCGTGCGGTTTGTTGTTGGGCCGGTTCTGCGCCAGAACGTGTGGTATACTTGCGCTACCGTCAAATCCGTAAAAGGAAGCACTGTAATGCACTATTATCCTGGTGCGCTGCATATGCACAGCACGTATTCCGATGGCTCCGGCTCGGTCGAAGACCTTATTCGCGCGGCCCAGGCGGCTGGCCTGCGCTGGATTATTCTTACCGATCACGACACGCTGGCCGGGCAGCCCTACGAAGGCTGGCACGACAACTTGCTCGTGATCGTTGACCACGAGATTACGCCTGACCGCAATCACTTTCTTGCCCTGAATGTCGATGAGGTGGTTGATAACACCCTTGCGCCGCAAGATTTTGTTGATGCGGTATACGCGCGCGGCGGCTTTGGCATTATTGCCCACCCCGACGAACATCTAAAGAACGATTTCAAAGATATTTACCGCTGGGATGATTGGTCGGTCGATGGCCCGCGCGAGCGCGCCGGTCGCCCGGTGGGGATTGAGCTGTGGAATCACCTGAGCGATTGGGGCGAACACCTAACCCGCCGCAACAAAGAGCTGATGTATTTCTTCCCACACCTGGCGCTCCACGGCCCCACCGCCGAGACGCTGGCCTGGTGGGATCGGCTCAATATGCAGGGCAAACGTACCTTTGGCGTTGGTGGCATCGACGTTCATGCAATTAAACGCAAGGTTCCCTGGGGCACAATCGAAGTCTTTCCTTACCAGTGGACATTCGGCACGCTGACGAACTACCTGCTGCTCGATGAGCCGCTCGCTACCGATGCCCATACTGCCATTCATCAGGTGTATGGCGCGCTGGCTGCTGGTCGTTCCTACTTCATTAACCGGCGCGATGGCGTGTGCCCACAGCTGGTATTCCACGCATTGCGCGGCGATCAGCACTTCCCAATCGGCAGCACGGCGCGCCTGAGCGATGGCCCACTGCTGCTGGCGGTGGATGCGGGCAGCCCGGCCGATCTACGGCTGATTGGTGATGGCCGAATAGTAGCGCGTAGCAACCGCGCCTTTCGCTACGAGGTGCGCGAGCCGGGCGTCTACCGGCTGGAAGGCTGCCGTCATAAGCGTCCCTGGCTGTTCAGCAACCCGATCTATATTACGCCCTAACGTGAGAAAGAGCGACCCGTGAATGAAACTTCGTTGCGCGACGATATTGTGCGGCTAACCTGCGAGCTTATCGCAATCCCTTCCACCGACGATCGCCCCGAACAGTTGCAGGCTGTGATTGACTATGCCGAACAGTATGCGCGCGCGGTGCCGGGTGTGTTTATTCACCGCGATGCGTGTGAAGCCAAGCCAAACCTGATCGTAACCCTGCGCGACACGCATACGCCAGCGATTATGTTCAACGCCCACCTGGATGTGGTGGCGGCGCGCCCCGAACAGTTTGCGCCCGACGTGCGCGGCGATCGAATCTACGGGCGGGCCAGCCAGGACATGAAAGGCTCGGGGGCGGTGCTGCTGCGCCTGCTGCGCGACCTGGCATCCCGGCCTCAGCCGCCCGATGTGGGCTTTATGTTCGTGAGCGATGAAGAGATCGGCGGTGAACGCGGCACCGGCTACCTGGCTGAGCGCGGGTGGGGCTGCCAGTTTTTTCTAGCCGCCGAACCAACCGACATGCAGATTTGCTATGCCCAGAAGGGCGTGATGTGGGTAGAGGCGATCCTGCCCGGAAAACCAGCGCATGGCTCGCGCCCATGGGATGGCAGCAATGCGATTGCATCGCTGCGCGATGGGCTAGTTGCGCTCGAACAGCGCTTCCCAACCCCCGATGAGCCAGCCTGGCTGACGACCGTGGTGCCGACGGTGGTGCAGGGCGGCGCAACCAATAATCGTCTGCCTGAAGATGTGCGCCTGGTGTTCGATGTGCGTCATGTGCCCGAAGACCAGCCCGCCGATATTATCGCCGCTATGCAGCAGTGTTTCGCCGGTAAGGTTCAACTCATCCGCCGTGGCTCGCCGCTCGATACAAACCCGAACGATGGGTATGTGCAGCAGCTCGCTGCCGCGCTGCGCGAGGTCACCGGCCAGGCCCCACAGCTCTACCGCGAGCATTTCGCCTCCGATGCGCGCTTCTATAGCGATAAGCGCATCCCGGCAGTGTGTTTTGGCCCGGTTGGTGCGGGCCTGCATTCCGATGAAGAATGGGTCGATATTTCTAGCCTGGTGGTGCTCTATCATGTCCTTCATCGGTTTGTGCAGATAGTTGCATAATGGCGCGCGCCGGCCGGCCAGCCTGCTCCTCTGTATCTGCTCTCCCTCAATCAGCGCGGTGCGCGTGCATTGACATCCACTAATCGCTCCCCTATAATTTCGCTATCCCCGCGCAGCAGCAACTCAATCCATATCCCGCAGCGAAAGGAGCCGTTCGATGTTGAATCTGGCAATGTTCCTGGAAACCAGTACGCGCCGCACCCCTGGAAAGGTTGCCCTTATTCTCGATGACATGAAATTGCGTTATGCCGAGGTCAACGGCGCGGCCAATAAGGTTGCGAACGGCCTGGTTGGCTTGGGCGTAAAGCGCGGCGACAAGGTGGCGCTGATGTTGCCCAACACGCCCCACTTTGTCATCTGCTACTACGCTATTCTCAAGCTTGGCGCTACGGTTGTGCCAATGAATGTGCTGTTTAAGCGGCACGAAGTTGAATACCACCTGGATGACAGCGACTCAGTCGCGCTGATTGTGTGGGAAGGGTTTTTAGGCGAAGCCGCCGAAGGCTTTGCGCAGGCCAAAAACTGCCGCAACCTGATTGTGGCGCAGGCCCCGGGTAGCACTGCCCAGCTGCCCGAAGGTGCACTGCCGCTCAACGCACTCATGGCCGATACTTCGCCCGTGTTCGATACGGTGCCAACCATGCCCGATGACACGGCGGTTATTCTGTATACCAGCGGCACGACTGGACGACCAAAAGGTGCCGAACTCTCGCACTTCAATATGTTTTTCAACGCCTACATCGGTGCCGAAAAAGTATTGCGCACAAGCTCCGACGAGATTGGGCTGGCGGTATTACCACTATTCCACTCGTTTGGGCAAACTTGTGTGATGAATGCGCTGCTCTTTGCGGGCGGTACCATCACCCTGCTGCCGCGCTTCGAGCCGCAGAAGGCGCTAGAAGTATTGCAGCGCGATAAAGTGAGCTATTTTGCCGGTGTACCTACGATGTACTTCTATCTACTGAACTTCCCTGGCGCCAATAACTATGATCTTTCGTCGTTGCGGCGCTGTGTCTCGGGTGGCTCGGCCATGCCGGTTGAGGTGATGCACGCATTTAATAAGAAGTATAACGTTACCATCCTTGAGGGCTATGGCCTTTCGGAAACTTCGCCGGTGGCATCGTTCAACCAGCTCGATTACGAGCCGAAGCCCGGCTCAATTGGTACGCCGATCTGGGGCGTTGAAATGCGCTGTGTTGATAGCGAAAGCCGCGAGGTTCCGAACGGCGAGCTTGGCGAAATTGCGATCCGCGGGCATAATGTGATGAAGGGCTACTACAAGCGCGCCGACGCCACCGCCGAGTCGATTCGCAATGGCTGGTTCTATACCGGCGATGTGGCCTATAAAGATGACGATGGCTTCTTCTTTATCAAGGATCGTGTCAAGGATATGATCATTCGTGGTGGCTTTAATGTCTACCCGCGCGAGATCGAAGAGGTATTGTATGGGCACCCGGCAGTTGCCGAAGCGGCGGTGATTGGTATACCCGATACTGCCCTGGGCGAAGAGATAAAGGCGGTGATTTCCTTAAAGCCCGGGCAGAGCGCCGCCGAGCAAGAGATAATAAATTACTGCAAGGAGCGGCTGGCGGCATATAAATACCCACGTTCGGTTGAGGTGCTCGATACCTTACCCAAGACAGCAACCGGTAAAATCCTGAAACGTGAGCTGAAGTAGCTTACGTGCGCAGTGTAATAGCCGGGAACGAAAGGCCAGCGTCAGCTGGTCTTTTGTTCTACTCAATCCGTTTAATTTCTTTGCGCGTGCGATGCCTATAGCATAGCCGAGCACCGCATGAGCAAAGGAAATTCGGGGGCGGCGGATTAGAAGGAACACGCACGGCGGCGTGGGCGGATAGGAATGCCATAAGCCCGCCGCTTGTTCGCAATGGTGCTAGGCGATACGCCAAAGCGTGTGGCAATCTGCGCAATCGGCAAATGCTCGGCGAGATACGCCTGGCGCAACAGCTCGGCATCGATCGCAATCGCTACAAACCGAGCGCGGCGTAGTGTTATACCACAATGGCGCAACCGTTTGGCGATGGTGGTGGGGCTACAGCTATAGCGCCGCCCCAATGCTACAGTGCTGTAGCCAGTGGTATAAGCGTGGCTTAACTCAGTACAGGGTAGAAGAACTATGCGCGGCATGTGTTTATCCGATTTCGTGTATATTGGCTAAAAAAGAAGAGCGTTTCCACACTCTTCATACTGACTCTATATTAACACGAAATCGGATAAAATCAAGTACCTTCTTCTTGTTCGGCTGGTTGGCCTACAGCCTGGGTTTCGTATTTGAACTCAACGCGTTCGGCAATCATGTTCAGGGCTTTTTGGGTTGAGCGATGCGGCGTGTGTAGGTTGGTCTCCCACTCGCTGATCGTTTGTTGGCGCACTTCGAGCTCGTCGGCCATTTCGCGCTGCGTCAGGTTCATATGCTCGCGCAGCGCCCGGATCGCTTCGCCATTCCATACATAACTTGCCCGGCGCGATCTCGCCTTCGGCAGTTTTTCCCCCATATTCCCTCCTTGTGGTGCTGCCGTGCTACTCGGTGTGCATTAAGCTTGTGTAATACCTACATACATACGCATATGGGCATAGGTGCAGATTGTACTGCGCTGCATTCTACACGCATATTTGACAATCGCGCATGGCTATAGTATATAGCCACTGTCATATAAATTGGAATAGCGATTCATCAACTCTTCATTTGTAAAGTCTATACTTTGGCCAAGTTGCCAAGTACAGCCCCGCCGCATCATCCACCTTTAATGCTAATCTATGCGTGCAGGCGAGAGGATCTGCCTGATGTGGATACCAACGACGCATAGTAACGAAGCTGCCATGGCGTATGGTGCTGCTTATTCGCGCCTGCCCGATCCCGATCCTCACGGCCATATTCTGGTAATCGACGATAACCGCGATGCCGGGGCCGCACTTGCAGCACTGCTTGAGCTTTCCGAACATATCGTACAACATGTGATCGATGGTCGTACTGCCTTTGCTGCAATTGAGCAACGCCAGCCGGATCTTATTATCCTCGATGTGCAATTACCCGATATGGATGGCTATGCAATCTGCGATGCATTGAAGCATAACCCCGCTACCTGGCAGATGCCAATTATTATGGTCACTGTTGAAGGGCAGCGCGCGGCGCGCTTACAAGGTTTAGCTGCCGGTGCCGATGCGTACCTGCAAAAGCCAGTAGATATGCAGGAGCTTGAGGTACTAATTGGCTCGCTGCTGCGCTCGAAACGCCGCACTGAGCAGCTTGAGCAGGCTGAAGCCGTGATTTTTGCGCTTGCCCGCACGGTTGAGGCCAAGGATGCGTATACCGAAGGCCATTTACAGCGCCTGGCGCATTATTCGGTGGCGATTGGCCAGCTACTGGGGCTAAGTGCCGAGCAGCTAATAGCTTTACGCTACGGTGCGCTTTTGCACGATGTCGGTAAGGTTGGTATCGACGAGCTGATTATCCGCAAGGGTGGGCCGCTCACCTCGACCGAATACCGGGTGATGCAGCAGCACACCCTGATCGGCGAACGTATTGTTCAGCCGTTGCGCATGGCTGCGGCGGTATGCCCAATTGTGCGGCACCATCACGAGCGCTGGGATGTCCGCGGCTACCCCGACGGCCTGCGCGGCGAGGAAATCCCGCTTGGGGCGCGCATTGTGGCGGTGGCCGATGCCTTCGATGCGATGACGACCATCCGCCCGTATAACCGCGTGCTTAGCCCAGCCGATGCCGCCGAGCTACTGCGCGCCGGTGCGGGCGTGCATTGGGATCCGAATGTGGTTACGGTGTTTCTGAGCTGGCTTCAGGCCAACCATATGATCTAGCCGCTGCACCCTTACCCCTATACCAGCGTAGAATTTGCCCGGCGCGCTGCCAGCTGGGCGGCAAACATCCGCAAGAAATGCAGCACCGCCACTGGCCGTTCGCGCTGAGGAAGGTGGCCGCAGCGCTTGAGCAGCATTGTTGGCGCGCCAGGCAGGTTATCGCGGAAGAAATCTAGCGAGCCTTTGGGTAAGAAGTTATCATTCAGTCCCCACACCAGCCCGGCGGGCACCGGCAGCGCGCGTAGATCCGCCGCGCGCAGCAGCTCGCGCTCAGGGTCGGCGCTCATCATATTCGCCACAAACTCGCGCACTACCCGCCGCTGAAAGAGTTCTTGTAGGCTGTGCTGGCCCAGGTATAGCATCGGCGCAGGAATGCCGCCGAACATCTGGCGGAAGACCAGCCGCGCGGTTTTCATATCGGGGATGCCAATCGTTTCGCCAAACGGCACCCACGAATCGCGGCCCTGAAGCGGCGCCCCACCGGCATCGAGCAATACAATGCCTAAAATCTGTGCCGGGATCTGCCAGGCCAGTTTTACCGCGAGCCAGCCACCCATTGAGTTGCCCGCTACCATCGCTAGCTCGCCCACTGCCGTTTTCATGAAGACTTCCAGGATGTCGCGCATTTCGTCGAGGGTCATATAGCTGCGGCCGGGCGGCAGGCTTGAGAAGCCATAGCCAGGTAGGTCGATTGCGTAGACCGGATATTTGCGTGCCAGCGCCCCCATAATGAACGACCAGGTGAGCGCATTATCGGCAATACCATGAATCAGCACAATTGGGAATGTATCGGCGGCGGCCTGGACGGGCGCCTTATAGTAATAGTTGATTGGAATGCCGTTAATGCGCACTTCGCGCTGTTCGACGCCACCGCGCAGCAGCCGCTGCCGCGCTAGCCCGTTAATCAGCGGCACCATGGCGCGCGATATTGGTGTACCCACCGATAATAATCGTTCAATCCTTGCGCTCAGCATCCGTCAATCCTCCGTATTTGCGTAGCACATCCCCATGGCCATGTACGGCTGCGGCCAGCGCCTTCACCGGCACGCGCCAGCCCGGCGGTATCAAATCTGGCGCAATTTCAGCCAGTGGCACGAGCACAAACGGGCGCTCGATCATGCGCGGGTGGGGGATGGTAAGATGGTTGGTTGCGATCTGTCGATCGCCATAGATCAAAATATCGATATCAATTGTGCGTGGCCCGAAGCGCACCGTTGCCGTGCGCCCCAGTCCGGTCTCAATCTGCTTGAGGTGGGTTAGCAGCGCGCCTGGTTCCAAAGCGGTGTGGCCGCGTAGCACGGCATTCAGAAAGTGCGGCTGATCAAGTACGTAGGCTGGCACAGTTTCGTACAGCGACGACACTTGTTCGACGAGCATAGCAGGCGCAAGCTGCCGAATGGCGGCAGTAATAGTTGCGCGGCGGTCGCCTAGATTGGCACCAAGCGCCAGGTAAACGGTTGTAGCCGGGTCGTGCTGCATAGCTCACGCAGGTACGATGATTACAATGCAGTATACCACGTTGGCGCACGACCGCTGTTTGCAGGCGAGTACGCTATAGGTCCAGGCTGAGCTGGCTGCCTTCGACGGGCGCAGGTGGATCAGTAGGTGAAGCGGCGGGTACAGACGCATCGCCAAGTAGTGCGCGCAGCCCGGCCTCATCGAGGATGGTGATGTTCAGCTCGCGCGCTTTCGCAAGCTTGCTGCCTGCCGCCTCGCCCGCCACCAGGTAGCTGGTTTTTTTCGAAACACTGCCAGCGATCTTCCCGCCGTGCGCCTTAATCAACTCCTCAGCTTGCTCGCGGGTGAGGCTCGGCAGCGTTCCCGTGATAACAAATGTCTTTCCCATGAGCGCATCGCTCTGGCGCGCAGCGGCGAGTGGCTGGTCGGTTTGTACGCCAACGTCATGCAGCTTCTGCACCAGCGCGCGGTTCGGTTCGAGGCTGAAGAATTGCGCCACGCTGTTCGCTACCACCGGGCCAATGCCCTCAATCTCGTCGATCTGTTCGGCGCTGGCCGCCATCAGCGCGCCAAGTGAGCCGAACGTGACCGCCAGCGCCTGCGCTGCGACCTCACCGACAAAACGAATGCCCAGGCCCACAATCAGGCGTGTCAGCGGGCGCTGTTTCGAATCGGCGATACCTGCCAACACATTGGCGATCTTCTTCGTGCCATAGCCTTCCATTCCTGCAAAGGAATCGGCGGTGAGCGTATAAAGGTCGGCCACGTCTTTGATCAGCCCGCGCTCGACCAGCAGCTGGGCCTGTTTTTCGCCAATGCCCACAATGTCTAGCGCCCCGCGCGATACAAAATGTTCGACACGGCGCACCAGCTGGGCCGGGCAAATGCCGAAGTTCGGGCAGCGCCAGGCTACTTCGCCCTCGGCGCGCTCAAGCGGCGTATTGCAGGCCGGGCAGCGCGCGGGCATGTGCCAGCGCTGCTCGCTGCCATCGCGCCGATCGATGATCGGCCCGATAATGTAGGGGATGACGTCGCCCGCGCGCTTGACTGTGACATAATCGCCAATGCGAATGTCGCGCTCGGCGATGTAATCGGCGTTGTGCAGGCTGGCATTGCGCACCATCACGCCGCCCAGATTCACCGGCTCGATCACCGCGCCGGGGGTAATAACGCCAGTGCGGCCCACGTTCACCACAATATCGAGCAGGCGGCTGGTGGTTTCGCGCGCGGGGAATTTGTAGGCAATCGCCCAGCGCGGGTCGCGCCCGACAACGCCCAGTTCGCGCTGCTGGCCGAAGCTGTCGACCTTCACTACAATGCCATCGGCTTCGTACTCAAGCTGGTCGCGGCGTGCCATCCACTCGCGGGTGTAGGCAATCACCTGTTCGAAATCGGCGAAGCGGCGGCGGTCGCGGTTTACCGGGAAGCCGAGCGCCTGAAAATACTCAAGCGTTTGCCACTGGCTGGTGAGGGTTACGCCCATGCTGGGGCCGGGGGCATAGGCGAAGAAGCGCAGCGGGCGGCTGGCCGTAACCGCCGGGTCTTTCTGGCGCAGCGAGCCTGCGGCGGCATTGCGCGGGTTGGCAGCTACGCGCTCGCCAGCGGCGGCCAGGCGCTCGTTCAGGGCCTCGAAGTCGGCGATACGCATGTACACTTCGCCGCGCACCTCGATTGTGGTAGGAATGATGGAAGGCGGAAGGCTAGCTACGCTGCTGTGTTCATCGCTTGTCGCTTGTCGGTCATCGGCCTGATCTGGCATACGCAGCTGTAGGGGAATACTCGGAATCGTGCGCAGGTTGGCCGTTACATCTTCGCCGATTTCGCCATCGCCACGGGTTGCGCCGCGCGCGAAGACGCCGTTTTCGTAGGTGAGGGCAATCGCCAGCCCGTCGATTTTCGGCTCGACCACCCAGGCAACGGGCGTGTCGTCGCCGAGCAAGCGCAGCACGCGCTCGCGCCAGGCGCGCAGGTCGTTTTCGTCGAAGGCGTTGCCGAGCGAGAGCATCGGCACCGGGTGCTGTACTTTGGCGAATTTCTCCGAGGCCGCGCCGCCAACACGCTGGGTGGGCGAGTCGGGGGTGACCAGCCCGGGGTGGGCCTGCTCAAGCGCGCGCAGCTCGCGCATCAGCGCATCGTACTCGGCATCGCTGGCGATTGGGTCGTCGAGCACATAGTAGCGGTAGTTATGGTAGCGAAGCTGCTCGCGCAGCTCGGTAATGCGCTGGGTTGGTTCGGGTGCTGGGGCCATGCACGCCTCCGTTTGTATTGATCGCGGTCGTGTTTATTATACGCCATCCCTACGACAGGCACCGCCACAGCTTGGGCCGGGCGCTGCATGGCATTTGACAGTGCCTGCGAACATGTGTATAATCCGCTGGTGTGTGCCCGATCCCCGATAGCTCAACGGTAGAGCGGCTGACTGTTAATCAGTAGGTTCCAGGTTCGAATCCTGGTCGGGGAGCCAGCATCACAAAGCCTTCGGAGCGTGTTTGCTTCGGGGGCTTTTTCGTTATAGAGTGCAATCTTCTGTGCAATATGCGCTTCTCTGTTGCTTGGTGATAGGCGCGCTGCCCGCACACCTGATGCTGCGCCGCGCCACCGTGCCCGCTTGCAACTCGTGCCGTCTAGCGTCCAATGCCCGGTCTGTAGTGAGAAAGCAACATCAGCACTATGAATGATCGTGAACTGAATCTACGCCAGGTCTTTGCCATTGCTGGCCTGGTATGCGTCGCTCTGTCGATTGGCGCAATCTTCGTCGCTCCTGGCACCTTCTGGAACTGGGGGCTGCTGCTGGTTGCGCTGGTGTTCCTGTTCCTCTCGCGCCGCGTAAGGTAGCCGCCCGCCCTGGTTGCAAATTCCGCCGTTCCGCATACCATAGGTGCAACCGTATTGTACGAAGCGAGTGCACCTGTGAAATATACCTCTGCGGCGCAGGCCGCCCACATGCTCTATGGCATCGCCGCAACCGCCCAGCCGCTTCCCGGCGAGTACGACGACAACTTCCACCTGCGCGCTACCGACGGCACGGCGTATGTGCTGAAGATTATGCACGCCCGCCGCGAGGCCGCGCTGATTGAGGCGCAGTGTGCGGCGTTGGCACACCTGGCCGAGCGCGCGCCCAAGCTAGCGCTGCCGCGCGTGCTGCCCACATTGGCAGGCGAATGGCTCACGACCCTGACTGATGGCGATGGTGCGGCACGACTGGTATGGATGCTGAACTATCTGCCTGGCGAGCTGTTTGCCCATGCACGCCCGCAGACGCCTGTGCTACGCCACAGCCTGGGCCAGCTACTAGGGCGCGTGGATACGGCGCTGCGCGATTTCGCGCACCCGGCGGCGCACCGCGAGCTGAAGTGGGATTTGCTGCGCGCCAGCTGGATTCGCGACGCGCTGCACTACGTTGCCACCCCCGAGCGGCGCGCGCTCGTTGAGCTGGCGCTGGCGCTGTACGATGCGGTTGCGCCGGTGCTGTCGGGCCTGCGGAAAAGCATCATCCACGGCGACGCGAACGATTATAACGTGCTGGTTGGGCCGCCGGGAATCGACCGCGCGGTGGTGAGCGTGATTGATTTCGGCGACATGATGCACACGGCGACGGTGACTGAGCTGGCGATTGCAGCCGCCTATGCCGCGCTGGGCCAGCCCGACCCGCTGGCGGCAATCGCCGATGTTGTGGCGGGTTACCACAGCGCGCTGCCGCTCGAAGAATCCGAGATCGCCGTGCTGTTCGCGCTGGTGTGTACGCGCCTGGCCGTGAGCGTGGTGAACTCGGCGCAAGGGGCCAGCCTGGCACCCGACGACTCCTACGTCACGATTAGCGAGGCACCGGCATGGGCCGCGCTTGAGCGTTTGCTGGCGCTCAACCCACGCTTTGCCCACTACACCCTGCGCGCCGCCTGTGGCCTGCCACCGGTGCCGCACAGTCCCGCCATCGTCGCATGGCTGCGGGCGCAGGATTGCGCGCCGGTGCTGGGCTTCGACCTTGCCGCCGCGCCCAGCGTCACATTCGACCTGAGCGTGGGCAGTCTGCTGCTGGGTGCCGACCCGGCGGCGGCGGCCACGCCTGCGCTGACTGCGACAATGTGGCGCGAAATGCGCGAGCAGGGCGCGGCGCTGGGCATTGGCCGCTACGACGAGCCGCGCCTGATCTACACCAGCCCAGCTTTCGCCGCCGGTGCGGGCGCGCTCGATGAGCACCGCACGATTCACCTGGGTATCGACCTGTGGCTCGATGCGGGCGCGCCGGTGTATGCCCCGCTGGCGGGCAGCGTTGCGCTGCTGGCAAATAACGCCGCGTCGAAAGACTACGGCCCGCTGGTGGTACTGCACCACAGCACCGACGACGGCACACCTTTCTTTACGCTGTATGGCCACCTAGGCGAAGAAACGCTGGCGCTGGTGCAACCCGGCCAGGCCATCGCGCGCGGCCAGCAGATTGGCGTGATTGGTGCGCCGCCGATCAACGGCGACTGGCCGCCGCACCTGCACTTTCAGCTCATCACGGACCTGCTGGACTTCGGGCGCGATTTCCCCGGCGTGGCCTACGCCAGCCAGCGCGACCTGTGGCGCAGCCTCTCGCCCGACCCGAATGTAATCCTGGGCATCCCAGCCGAACGCTTCCCCGCGCCCGCGCCGAGCCTGGGCGCAACGCTGGCTGCGCGCCGCACGCGGCTAGGTGGCAACCTGAGCGTTTCGTACCGCGCGCCGCTGAAGATCGTGCGCGGCTGGCGGCAATACCTCTACGACGACACCGGGCGCGCTTTTCTCGATGTGTACAACAATGTGCCTCTGGTGGGCCACAGCCACCCGCGCGTGGTGCGCGCCGCCCAGGCTCAGCTGGCCCTGCTGAACACCAACACGCGCTACCTGCACGACAACATCGTGCGCTACGCCGAGCGCCTGACTGCGCTGATGCCCGCGCCGCTGCGCGTGTGTTACTTCCTCAACTCGGCCAGCGAGGCTAACGAGCTAGCGCTGCGCCTGGCGCGCACCTTCACCGGCCAGCGCGACATAATCGTGCTCGACGCGGCCTACCACGGCCACACCAACGCGCTAATCGACATCAGCCCGTACAAGTTCAATGGGCCGGGCGGTG
>JAFEAS010000194.1:19475-21717 GCA_018266315.1 Chloroflexi bacterium SZAS-1
GCGGGGCCGAAATACGCTGCGCACGTGGGCGAGCTGGTCGCGCAGCTTCAGGCGCAGGGGCGCGGCCTGTGCGGCTACATCGCCGAAACGTTGCCGAGCGTTGGCGGGCAAATTGTGTTCCCGCCCGGCTACCTGGCCGAGACGTACAAATACGTGCGCGTGGCGGGTGGTGTGTGCATCGCCGACGAGGTGCAGGTGGGCTTTGGCCGCCTGGGCACACAGTTCTGGGGCTTCCAAACCCAGGGCGTGGTGCCCGACATTGTGGTACTCGGCAAGCCAATCGGCAACAGCTTCCCGCTGGCGGCGGTCGTCACCACACCTGAAATCGCGGCGGCATTTGACAACGGCATGGAATTTTTCAGCACCTTTGGTGGCAACCCGGTAGCTTGCGCCGTCGGGCTGGCGGTGCTAGATGTGTTGGAAGAAGAAAAGCTGCCGTCGAATGCACAGCAGGTAGGCGACTATATGCTCGGCGGCTTGCGGGCGCTGGCCGCCCGCCACGCGGTGGTTGGCGACGCGCGCGGTATGGGGCTATTCCTGGGGCTGGAGCTGGTGCGCGACAGGGCGACGCAGGAACCCGCTGCCGACATCGCTGCATACGTCGTCAATCGGCTGCGTGAGCGCGGCATCCTGGCTGGAACCGACGGCCCGCTGCACAACGTGATCAAAATCCGCCCGCCGCTGGTGTTCGCCCGCGCCGACGCCGACACACTGCTTGTCGCGCTTGATGATATTCTGGGCGAGGACTTCGCACAGGGGTGAGCGGAAATTGATCACGGCGGCACCGAGACACGGAGATAACAATAAAATCTTCGTGCCTTCGTGCCTTTGTGGTGAAAAATCTACTCGCTGAAGGGTAGCTCAACCACCGTGCCGCGTGCGCCGCTGCCTGCAATGCCAACGACCGTGCCTGGCGCGGCATGCGCACTGCGCACATACGCCAGCGCGATCGGCCCGTAGCGCGGCGAAATAACCACACTGGTCAGGTCGCCCGCCTCTTGCCCGGCAACATCGAGCTTGGCAGTCGCAGCAGTGGGCGCGCTCAGGCGCAGGCCCATCAAGCGCTTGGCTAGCCGCCCCCTGCTCTCCATGCGTGCGATAATTTCTTGCCCCACGTAGCAGCCTTTGGTAAAGCTCACCGCGTCGGCAAGGCCAGTTTCCAGCGGAATATACTCCGTGCTCAGCTCGTGGCCGGTGGCCGGGTAGCCCGCCTCAACCCGCAGCACATCGAATGTCGCTGTGTCGAGCAGGGCCGTGCCTTGCTGCGCAAGTGCGGCGTGTACCGCTTCAACCTGTGCGGCTGGCACCAGCAGCGTGAAGCTCGGCCCGCCAATTGGTAGGCGCGCGGACACAATCACGGTTGCACCGGCCAGCGTCACCGTCCGATGCTGATGCAGCGGCAGCGTGCTCAGGTCGGGCGCGCCAAGCCGGGCCAGTGTGTGCGCCGCCGCCGGGCCATACAGCGCCAGCTGTCCATAAGCGCGCCCGGCAGCTTCCAGCGTCACCTGATCCTGGAAGAAAATATTCTTCTTCAGGTGTGCCCACACCGGCCCGCCCTGCTCGGGGCCGGTCACCAGCAGCAGCGCGTCGTCGAGTGCATACACCGTCAGCAGGTCGATGATCCGCCCGATTGGCGTGGTGAGCACGGTGCGCGTGCCATGGCCGGGCTGCAACCGCAAAATGTCGTTAGTCGAAAGCCGGTGCAGCAGCGCCGCCCGGTCGCGCCCGCGCATCAGGATGCGGCCTGCGTTATGCTCTTCAGCCAGCGCTACGCCATGGAGCGCGGCATCGTAATCGGCTGCCGTTGGTATAGTTTCGGTCATCGTGCGTTTCTTCCCTGCTGGTGCGGCCCGCCGCCGCGCCCGGCATGATACCACGCGGTAGTTGGCGGCGCAACGCAGCGCGTGGCCGGAATTCTGCTACCATAGCGAAGAACCCTGGACGAACGACCAACGACACAGATGTCGCAGCACGTTGTCGGTTGTTTGTGGTTGGTGGTTCGCATATGCTCAACGTTTGTTTCAGAGAAAATGGTCGAATGAGCGCAAAAGAAAGCGAGAATTGGATGACCGCTGTCCATACGCCCGATTGGGTGAAGCACGCCGTGTTCTACCAGATATTCCCCGACCGCTTCGCCAAGAGCGCGGCCCTGCCTAAGCCGAACAACCTGGAGCCGTGGGATCGCCCGCCGACCATTGAGGGCTACAAGGGTGGCGACTTGCTCGGTGTCGTCGAGCACCTC
>JAFEAS010000195.1:0-343 GCA_018266315.1 Chloroflexi bacterium SZAS-1
CCGCGCTGAAGGGGTTTGAAACGTGGTAGAAGGGTTGGCAAGCCGAACCAGCTCTGATGCCCAGTGAATCATTGCCCCGCGCTGAAGGGGTTTCCAGATAGGTTTCTTTTTTTACGGGGCGCGTCGCCCCCGTGCCCCCGATTAGGGGAACCGGTGCCGGTTCCCCCAAGCCCCCTTCCGCAAAGAACGCTGGCAGCAGATGCGCTGCCCGTTGCTGTGCCCCCGCCAGCCGGGCACAGCTATCAATTCCCTCGGCAGCAGCCAGCAGTAGGCACCACGGGGGCATGCACATCGAGCACTGATCATGTGTAGGCATGAAATTCGGGGTCTGGGGTGCAAACCC
>JAFEAS010000195.1:417-5768 GCA_018266315.1 Chloroflexi bacterium SZAS-1
GTGCCGGGGCGGCGCGAGCAGCAGATGCACCATGTGACCATGGATAGCAACAAGCTACATCCCACCAGCATGGCAACGCCCCGGCTCAACATCGAGTCGGGGCGTTTTGAGGGTTCGCAGCGCCATTGATGCGAACCAAATGGCCGACGACAGAATACGTGGTCGCGCAGCCATCGCTTGAGGTGCTAGCTATACCGTGTACGTCTACAAATAGGTACGCATCCTAATAGAACAGTTCAAGCTGCTGCATATGGCGGTCGCTTTCCCATACCAGTGGCGCATTGCGCGGCAATGCATGCAGCTCAATGCAACCAACCGCCGCCAGCGATAGAACATTGCGAATAATCGTCAGCGCGATATTCGGCGAATTTGCACGCTCCGACATATGCGCCAGCCAGGCGGTGCGCCGCCGCCCATCGGCCCCAAGCTGCGCAAGTAATGCGCCAGCATCCACATTATCGAGGTGGCCGCGCGGGCTAAAAATGCGCTGCTTCACGGCCCAATCGTAGGGAGCAGCGCGCAGCTTTTCGCGATCGTGGTTCGCCTCTATTACCACCAGGTCGGCAGCGCGCAGCCCTTCCAGCACATCTTTATCCCAGCTGCCCAGGTCGATCGCAATGCCCACGCACCAGTGTGCCGCGCGAATAGAATAGCCTACTGGCGCGGCGGCATCGTGGGGCACCGGGAAGCTGCGCAAACTGAATGGCCCGAGCGCGATTTCGCTCCCAACTGGCATTAAACGCACGTCGGCCCCACTTACGGCACCACCCAGCGCTTCGGCTGTAGGCCGGTTGGTAATAATCGGCACCTTATGGCGGCGCGCCAGCGCCCCGGCACTCAGGCTATGGTCGCCGTGCTCATGGGTGAGCACAATGCCAGCCAAGACCGACGGGTGTAACCCGGCATGCGCTAGGTGCCGCTCGATACGGCGTTGAGGCAGGCCACAATCGACCAGCAGCGCGCCATCTTGGGTGTGAATGAGCAGCGCATTGCCGCTACTGCCCGAGGCAAATGACGTGACGCGAAGGGTCATAGCGATGGTATCTTTCTCTCCGCCCTGCACATGGAGGCAGCACCTGATTATGGCAGCCGATTGCCCGCTAATGCTTGCTGCAAATCGGCCAGAATATCGCGAACATCTTCAATGCCAACCGATAGCCGCACCATACTATCGCGAATGCCGCGCTCGGCGCGCTGCTCAGGCGTAAGGTCACGATGCGACGAGATCAGTGGCAAGGTGATGAGCGTATAGATATCGCCCAAACTGGTAGCCGGGAGAATAAGCTCTAGCCGATCGACAAAAGCGAATGCCGCCGCACGGTCGGCGTTGCGTAATTCAAACGACACCATCGCGCCAAAGCAGCCATCGAATGTGCGCGCCGCAAGCTGATGCTGCGGGTGCGCTGCCAAACCAGGGTAATAGACAGCTACGTCTGGCTGTTCGTCAAGCCAGGCGGCAACAGCGGCGGCATTCGCGCACTGCTGGCGCACGCGCAAGGCCAGCGTTTTCACACCGCGCAAAATCAGCTGTGCCTCGAACGGGCCGAGCAGGCTGCCCAGCAGCTTCGAGTAACGCCGCAGCGTATCGCGCACGAGCGCGGCGCGCGCCACCACCACACCGCCGATCACATCGGCATGGCCGCCCAGGTATTTCGTAGCGCTATGAACTACAACATCGGCACCTAGTGCGAGTGGCTGCTGCACAATCGGCGTCGCCATGGTGTTATCGACAACCAGGCGCGCGCCAGCCGCCTTGGCCCGCCGCGCCAGCTCGGCAATATCCGCCACTTTGAGCAGCGGGTTCGAGATCTGTTCAACCAGTAGTACGTCGGGGTGAAGCTCGGCAATTGCAGCATCAACTGCGGCAAGATCGCACATATCGCAGTAGGCAACCGGCATGCCCTGCGCGGCGAAAAAATCATTCAACAGGTTGGTAGTAGCACCATACAGGTCGCGGGCTGCCAGAATACCGCGTACCTGTGGGTGTGTGCCGCCGCGCGGCGTACCAGCCGCAAGCAGCGCAGCATGCAGCGCCGCCATACCCGAGCCAAACGCCACCGCGCCAATGCCCTGCTCAGCAGCTGCCATCACTCGTTCGAGCGCCGCAACCGTAGGGTTGCCATACCGCGCATAGACGTAATCTTCGCCGCTAGCAAATGCGGTATCGAGCGCTTCGGCGCTCTCGTACACATAGGTTGCCGCGGTATAGATAGGGGTAGCGGTTGGGCGGCCAGCTGGCGGCTGGCTGCGCTCGCCTTCGTGGATCAGGCGTGTGGGTAGGCTCCAGTCTGGCCTGGGGCGTGTGGGCATGCTCGCGGCTCCTATCGTAGCGAGGGAATTCATCGCCGCTGAGTATAGCATAGCTTGGGCACCTACGAGCATGTGCGCAGCGCAGGTTTTACCACTTTATAGCAGTTGCCGATACTACATCGGGTATAATGCGTTGGTGAATAAGCTGCTGCAATCATACAGGAGGCGACGATGTCCATATCTTTTGATCGCGCTCGGCTGCTGGCTGGGCTCGCCGCCGAGCAGGCTGCACTCACCACGCTGCTGCCACGTTTTAGTGATACACAATGGCGCGAGTCCAGCCGCGACGATGGTTGGACTGCACAGGATATCGCTAACCATATCGCCGATTCGATGTATGGCCTGGCGCGGCTCACGCTTGGCGAAATGCCGCCAATGCTGCCAGTCGACCCTGAGACTGGCTGGATGGATCCAAGCGGGTATAACGAGCAGCGCCGCCAGCAAAACCGCGAGCTGCCGCGCGAAAAGCTGGCAAGCCGCCTCGCTTCCGCATTTGGCACCGCCCAGCGCGCAATTGAGACCACGACCGACCCGGAAGCGCCGGGGCCGTATGGGCCTACCCATACCAAAGCCCAGTGGCTACAGCGTATTGTGACCCACACACGCGAGCACCGCAAAGAACTTGAACTGCTGCTCACATAAGTTTAGGACGTTCGCTAACTCAAGCAAATTCTTCATGTTCTTGGTGATGTTGTGCGCAGAGCGCACAACATCACCAAGAACAAAGAAAAAAGTACCGTGCTGCCGCAGGCAAACAGCCTGGCATCAAGCTGCCAAACAATGCAACTGCGTAAGTCCTAAAAGGATGAAGTCTCTATCACAATCGCTCAGGTTTGTGTCATTTCGATGCCATAAATTGCCCATTTGCCGTCGTTCTATAGTATGATAGGCTGTCGTTATCAGAGCGAACAGGCATAGAGCTAGCCAGCACAGGAGAGCGGTGAGGAGCTATACGCTGGCAGCAAAGGAGCGAGCAATGCACCAGGCAACCGAGCGTGTTGTACGGCAATCTCGCCATATCCAGGAGCTACGGCGGCGCACACAAGAGCTTGAACGGATGCTAGCAATTGGGGCGCACGAGGCGAAGATCAGGCAGCGTCAGGCCGAGATTCAATCGTTGTTACAGCGTAAAGCTGCGCTTGAGAGCGAGCTGCTGCACCTACGGCGTGCACTGCACCAATTGGAAGATGCTAGCCGTTAGTCTTGCATTCAGTCTTTTGTATCATCGAGGGGCCAGGTAGTGTATCGTAACGCTGCCTGGCCCCTCGCTTTGTCGCCGCTCAAGGTCTTATCTATACCGCGAAGGAGTAGTCTTATGTCAATAATGTTTCCGCTTGCTGCCGATGCTGCCATGCGCGAATATTACAACCAGCGCGCCAGCGAGTACGACGAATGGTATTTACGCGAGGGAGTATTTGCTCGCCGTGGCGATGCCGAGCGCTGGCATGCCGAGGTGGCGCAGCTGCGCGAACGGGTGCAGCAGTTTGGGCAGGGGCGGCTGCTGGAAATTGCCAGCGGTACCGGGTGGTGGACGCAACACCTTGCACAGCACGCCCATGTAACTGTGCTAGATTATGCCCCCGCAATGCTGGCGCAGCTAGGCGCGCGCCTGGATGCCCTTGGGCTGCATGCCATACGGGTGCGTGGCGATGCGTATGCCCTACCATTTGCTGCGACCTGCTTCGATTGCGCATTCTTTGGGTTCTGGCTGAGCCATGTGCCGCACACCCGGCGGCTTGAGTTTCTTCACGAGGTGCGGCGGGTATTACATCCCGGCAGCGAAGTGATGATTATTGATAGCGCGCCAACCACACCTGATCAGGTGCTAGGCGCTGAATTCTTGCACGAGCGGGTGCTGAACGATGGCTCGCGCCACCAGGTGCTAAAAATCGTGCACACGCCTGACAGTTTAGCGCAGGCCCTCGCAAGGCTTGGCGAAGTGACCAAATGCTGGTCAACCGGGCGCTATTTTAGTGTGGCGATTGTCAAAATCTCGTGAAAATAACTATATGCGACGGCTAGAAAGCGTGCTATAATCTGTAGTAATTCCAGCCTAAACACGATATTACGTGTCTGTGCGCCTGTGTGGCCTGAGTACGGCGCCAGCATCCAGGAGAATGGCATGGTCGGTTATCGGATTGCCGAGGTGGCAGATCTGTTGGGCATAAATGTTTCGATGCTGCGAGCCTGGACGCTTGAGCTGGCAGCATACCTGAGCAGCACCGCTCAATGGCTGATCCCACTAAATGGGAGCCGCCCCGCGCCCCGCTATACTGATGCCGATATTGTGATTTTGTGCCGTGCCCAACGGCTGCGGGAACAGGGCTTATCATTCGAGCAAATTCGTGGGCAGCTAGCCGAGCAGCATGAGATACGAAGCGAGATTGAAGACGGCATCGAGCTGACTTCAACCGATGCTCCAGGGCGCGCAAAGTACGCCTACGAGCTTGCACTTGACGCATTGCACGATGCGCTCCGAGTGCAAGGTACGCTTATTCAGCGCTTACAAGAAGAAACCCGCGAGCTGCGTTCGGCGCATGAGCATCTGCTTGAAGTACACAGTACCCAGCGTTCGCACTACCTGGCAATTATTCGTCTATTGCTCACCCGCGATTTCAAGCGTGGCCGCCGTTCGCAAGTCGGCGTGTAATCGGCAGAGTTGCACCGCCTGCTAGCACCATCCAAAACTCAAACGACCACCAACATTGTATGTTGATGGTCGTTCGTTTATTTGGGTTAGCGTGCCTTTACTGCTGGTTCTCGTCGAGTCGGGTTGTCTCGCCAGTGGCCGGGGCTTCTGGCTCAACCGGCACCTGCTGTGTGCTTGGGTTGGTCACCTTATTGGCCTCTTGCTCAATCCGGTCGACGACCTTACGCAGCTGGCTATTCAGCTGAGTCAGGCCATTCACGAAAGTTTCCTGAATATCTTGCACGACTTTGCTCTCGCGCGCCTGTGCAAACGCCTGGCGGCCTCGCTCCTCTGCCTGGTTCAGCGCCTGGCGACCCCGCTCTTCGGCCTGCTGGAAGCGCGTATCGGCCTG
>JAFEAS010000195.1:5829-9147 GCA_018266315.1 Chloroflexi bacterium SZAS-1
CGGTCGCTTTCGATCGTAGCGCGGAAGGCTGCTTCGAGCTGCTGACCCATCTCGCGCAGTTCCTTCATCAGATCCGAGGTGCCGTCGTTGCCCGAGTTGGGGTTCGCATTTGGCGATGTATTTTCGCTCATGGATGTCTCCTTTTTGGTATTATGTCGTTATCGCGCCACTGCGCGATCGAAATACGCTGTATACCCAGGCAGTATGACGTTCGTGTGTAGATGGATGTTGCAGTGTATTGTACCATTATTCCACAGCGCTTGTTTTAGCCAATGCGTGCAGCCAACGTATTCAGAGTCGCCGCGTCGGGGGCGTGCAATACAACGACCCGCTTGCCATTGAGCCTAATCAAGAATTGGCGGTTGGGTAGTTGCCAGCGTGTTTGCTGGGCAGCGGATTCGGCCAGAGAGGCATTGCCAAGCTGGCTCACAAGCACGCCCGCCGCATCGGCAAACCGTTGCGCCGCCGCCGCAGTATCCCACACAGTGCTGAGCGCCAGTGCTACATGTCCCTGGTCGTCGCCAAGCACCTGGTAGCGGTCGCCACCCCATCCGGTGCAGGCGTAGGCGGCTTCGTCAAACGACATGCCGCGTTCGAGGTAAATCCGCATATAGAGTTCACCGAGCGTGTCTTCGGCCAGCACGCGCCAGCCCGCCGGTGCTAGCGCAGGCAGCTGTACGGCTACCGGGGCATCGCCCGCCAGGTAGCGATCGGGATGCAGCACTTGCTCAGTTGAGCGCGGCGGGCGGGCAAAGGCCGCATTCACCGCCTTCCAGCCACCTTGCTGGTACAGCAATGCCACAAAGCTGGTACCCTCGCGGTAGGGGAAGTATGTAGCCGACTCAACCTGCGGCCCCACCGGGCCAAACGTTAGCCCGGAAAGATCGATGCTCGCAATTTCTTCAAGCTGGTAGTTTGCAATATCGAGATCGCTCAGGTTATTGCGGGCATACAAGCTCATGGTGAGCGTTGCATCGCCCTCCACCAGCCCTTTCAGTGCTAGCTGCGCATCGGCATTGCCCTCGGTTTGGGCAAACAGCGCCGTCAGATCATAGTGCTGATCTTGCAAGCTGTGCGTGAACTCGTGCGCATAGGTCACGCGGTCGCGCACCCCCATTGTGGTGCGATTGGTGACAACGACCAGCTGCTTGGTGCGCTGATCATAGAAGCCCAGAATATTCTTTACCATACTGTCGATCTGCGCCTGGCGTAAATTGCCGTCGCCGCCGCTCATATCGAGCGCGCGCAGAATCGCCTGCTCACGCGCTTCGGCTTCGGGCGGCCACTCCTTGTCGAGCAGGTCGGTGAAGTATGTGCGCAGCTGATCGTGATTCATGAAGGTGCGCGGCACGGTGCTGGTTGGGGTGAGGTTGCGCAGCGGGGTCACCTGGCCATTGATGGTATTCATGGTTTGCAGGTTGCCAACCTCGGTGCGCAGCTGCCCATTTTCTTGCTGTAGCGTTTGCAGCTGGGCTTTGAGCGCGTCGCGCTCCTGAGTGGCATTTTGTAGCTGGCTCAGCTGGTTATGCGCCGCGGTGGCATCGCGCGTGGCTTTGATGCGATCATCCTCCGAGCGCTTTAGTTCTTGTTCAAGCTGGGTAATACGCGCGGCCTGCTCGGCGCTGGCGGCAGCAACCGTGGGCTGGGGCGCAACCAGGCGGCTTCGTAGCTGTGTGTTCTGGCGGAAGAGCGCCAGGTTGATGATCATCACCACAATGATCAAGAATGCGCTGAGCGTAATGGCAAGACGTTGCATAGGCACTCCGTTGGGTTAAACTTTTTATTTTTACAATAACAATATTCATAGTATAGCAGGCTTTTTCGCACAAATTGAAATAAAAAGAGGATATTTTGGTAGCATTGTCATTACATGCTGCTGCCAGCTGCACCTGGCTAGCGGGCTACTGGCTGGCAACTTCGTTGTACACTTGCTCCACCAGATCGAGCATATGCGCCTGCGAAAAGAGGGTATTTGTTCGCTGGCGGCCAGCCGCGCCATAACGCTTACGCAGTTCAGGATCGGCCAATAGGGTATTGAGCGCAGCGGCGAGGGCGGCGGGGTCGGCGGGCGGCACAACCAGCCCGGTAACGCCATGCAGGTTTGCGAAGCTGGTGCCTGTGCCCAGCTCGGTGCTCACACAGGGCAAGGCGCTCGCCAGCGCCTCGATCTGGGCCAGGCCAAGCGCTTCGGCGCGCAGATGGGCGGGCATCACAAATACATCGGCGGCGTGCAAGAGCGCAGGCAGATCATCGTCGGGAACATCGCCCAGGAAATGCACGCGCTGGCCGACACCTAAGCGCCGGGCCTGGGCTTCAAGCGGCGCGCGCTCGGGGCCAGTGCCGCCAATCAACAGTTCGCCCTGAATGGCGGGCATCGCATCGAGCAGGTGGTGCAGCCCTTTATAGTAGCGCAGCCGCCCGACGAATAGCATGCGCGGGCCGGGGTAGCGCGCACGAATGGCTGCGACCTTGCGCGGATCGGCGCTGGCAAAGCGCGCGGTGTCGATGCCCAATGGCACCACACTACAGCGCTCGGCGTGGCGGCGTAAGAATGGCGACGAGGCGATATAGTTCGGGCTAGTGGGTAAGATGCGTGCGGCCCGGCTGAGTGTATATTCGAGCAGTGGCCGATAGAGTCGTAACAATGTTTGCTGGCGCACAATATCGCTGTGGTAAGTGACCACCAGCGGCGGGCGATGTGGCAGCGCCAGGGCCGCAAGGTCGCCGGGCGGGTAGGGAAAGTGCAGGTGCGCCACATCGGGCCGCTGGCTGCGGGCCAGGCGCAGCATCGCCGGGCTAAGCGGCGTTGACGCCAGGTGCAGTGCGCGCGCGGCCTTGATGATCGTCAACCTTTCTGCCGGATGCTCGATTCGGGTCTGCCGATCGCGACTGGTTACCAGCACCGTTACCTGGTGGCCGCGCGCCGCCAGTCCCGCACTCAGATCGCGTAGGTGGTTTTCAATACCACCCAATACCGGTGGATAATCTTTATAAATATGGAGAATGTGCATTGTTTATTGGTTCGTGGCGCACAGAAGCGTGGTGCCCTAGTGTAGCATAGGCGCGGCATGCCCGCTCGGAGCTGGCAATAGTGAAACATTGCCTGGGCAGGCAAAGGCCCTGCAAGCATCGGCGAAGGCATAGGCTGATACCGCGCTTGCAGCGTGGTGTTGCCCGTGCGATAATCGGCAAGGTCGGCCGGTTTGAAAAAGAGCGGATACGATGCGACCCACATTTCATGCACTTTCCGATGCGCTGATTACCCAGGTGCTGGTTGAAGCGCGGCGTATTCTTGCCGAGATTGGGATTGATGTGCGC
>JAFEAS010000195.1:9175-20809 GCA_018266315.1 Chloroflexi bacterium SZAS-1
GGCGACGACATTATCGAGCGGGCGCTAGCGAGTGCGCCGCGCGCGTTCACACTCTACACGCGCGCTGGCTTGCCGCATGCCACGATCGGCGGCGATGCGGTACACTTTACGCCCGGTTCCAGCGGCCTGAATATTCTCGATCACCGGAGTGGCGAGCTGCGCCCGGCCAACACCCGCGACTTTATTGAGTATGTGCGCCTGTGCGATGGCCTTGAACACATCGCCTACCCGGCCACAGCCTTCTCAACCAACGACATCGAGCCGCAGGTAAGCGATGCGTGGCGGCTTTACCTGGCCCTGCTGAACACGCAAAAACCGATTGTCAGTGGCGCATTTACCGCGCATGGCGTGCCGCGCATGGCCGCGCTAATGCAACTCTTCCGCCGCGACCAGGCCGACCTGATTGCGCGCCCAATGTCGATCTTCACGATCACGGCGACCGGCTTCTTCCGCTATGGCGAAGATTCCTGCCAGAATCTGCTCGACTGCGCGGCCTACGGCATTCCTATGGAAATTGTGCCGGTGACGCTGATGGGTCTGATCGCGCCGGTGACGCTGCTTGGCGCGGTCGCGTTTCACGTCGCCGATGTGCTGGCGGGAATTGTACTGGCCCAGCTGGTGCGGCCCGGCACACCGGTGCTGTTTGGCGGCGCGCCCGCAACCTTCCACATGAAAACCGCGCAATCGCCCATGGCAGCGATTGAGGCGATGTATTTGGATGTAGCCTATGTGGCGGTGGCGAAGCGGCTGGGGCTGCCGACCCAGGCATATATGGCACTGGGCGAGGGTAAAGCGATTGACGCGCAGGCCGGGGCCGAAACATTCGGCGGCGCATTACTGGCGGCACTGGCCGGTATCAACTCGGTGTCGGGGCCGGGCATGCTCGATTATGTGCTAACGTTTAGCCTGCCCAAGCTTGTGCTCGACAACGAATTATGTGCGCAGGCACTGCATTTTACGCGTGAGGTTACGGTGAAAGATGACCTACCAGTGCTTGAGCTGGCGCGCGCCGTGCTAGCAGAAAAGCATCTGCTGACGCACCCGCATACGCTGGAATATTGGCCGCGCGAGCTGTACTTGCCTGGCCCGGTGTACGATCGTACTAATCGTGAGCAGCACGCCCGCGCGGGCAGCCCCGATCTACTCACGCGCGCCACTGCCGAGGTCGAACGGCGGCTAGCGGCGTATACCTCGCCTGACACCGATGCCGCCATCGACGCCGAAATGCTGCGGATTATTCGCGCCGGGCTGCACAACCCCGATACGCCGCTGCCCGAGGTACTGCCGCCTGCGGTAGGTGTGCCCGCTGCCACCACCGATCGGCGGGCCACGCGGCGGCGCACCCATTCAGCGTAGCGGCATTATGCCCATGAAACGCACCCTCTTCTATGCCTTATTCGTGCTGCTGGCTGCGAACATTCCCATTGCCGCTACGCCAGCGTCGGGCGATTTTCTGCAGGCGCAGGGCGAACAACTGATGCTGCACGGACAGCCCGTGTTCCTCAAAGGCGTCAACTATTACCCGCAGTGGCGCCCCTGGGCCGACATGTGGCGCGCCTGGGACGCGCCCCAGATTGCACGCGAGCTGCGCCAGGCCCGCGATGATCTGAGCATCAATGCCGTGCGCGTGATGCTGCCCTACAATATTTCCGGGCAAAAGCAGGGCGATGGCGTATTGCCGCCCGAATTTATCGCGCGCATTCGCGAGCTTGTACAAATCGCGGGCCAGCTCGACATGCGCGTCATTCTCACGCTATTCGATTTCTCGCAAGGCTTTCCTGCGGCAGGAACAGCAGAAGAAGTGCAGCAGCTTGCCTACCTGCGCGCGCTCATTCCGCTGTTTGCGAATGACGATCGCGTGGCGATCTGGGATTTACACAACGAGCCTGATCAGTATGGTGCATGGCGTGAAGGACGCAGTGCCGACGTGCGCGACTGGCTGGGCCGCATGGCCGACGCCGTGCATACGCTGGCCCCGCGCCAGCTCGTGACCATAGGCATGGCGCTGCACCCCAACCTCTGGCTGCCCGGCCCCGATGGCCGCCGCGCAATTGATTACAGCGATGTAGTGAGCGTGCATAATTATGCTGGCGACACCGCAGTGCAGCAGCTCGAAGCCGTGCGCGACCAAACATCCAAGCCAATTATTGTTGAAGAATTCGGCTGGCCGACCGGCCCGCCCTGCATTGCGCCCTATACCGAGGATGCACAACAGCAGCTCTACCAGGCCGAGCTGGCCGCCGCTCCCGGGCGCACCGCTGGCATCTTCGCCTGGGCGCTGCGCGATTACGATGCTGCGCCTACCGGGCGGTGGGATAGCCGCGAAGAATATTATGGGCTCTACCGCGCCGATGGTAGCTTGAAGCCCGCAGCCCAGCTAGTGCGTGTGCTGGCTGCGCAACCGTTACCCAGTGTTACGCACAGCACATTGCCGCTTACGACCACCCACCCGCGTTTTCCAACCAACCGCCAGGGACCATTGCGGATTGCTGGCACGAGCTACACCGTTAAGCGCGCGTTTCGACGCGCCTGGGAGCTGTTTGGCGGTGCTACCAGCTTTGGCCTGCCGCTCACCGACGCATTCGAGCGCCAGCCCGACCGGCGCGTGGTGCAATATTTCGCCAATGCGGTGCTGGAATATGACCCGAATAACGCTGGCGATGCAAAGACAACCCCAGAAGATGAGCAGGTAATGCGGGTCGTTCGCCCGCGCTCGCTTGGCGCTGAAGCAGTCGGGGCGCGCTTATTACATCCAGTGCCGCCACGCGGCGCGTTCCGCGCACTGTATCAGCACATCAATGGCGCGTGGCGGTTGGGCCAGCCGCTTTCGGGGGTGCTTACTGAAGCTATAGGCGGGGTGCGCATACAAGTGCAGTATTTCGAGCGTGGGCGGCTTGAGCAGCTGCCCGATGGCAGCGTGCGCGTAGGTGCGCTTGGTGCCCAAAGCTGGGCCACCGAATGCGCGGTAGCGCGTTGAAGCTCAGGTGTTGACCTGGCGGACAGCTCAGCAGACCGCGGCGCGTTCTGCATAACGCTACGTGAAAGCGCTCGGTGTGATTTCGCCCGAACCTCGTATGAGTAGCTGCGTAGGTATAACAATGCGCTCGCCTGGCGAGCGCTCGCCATCTAGCCGGGCAAATAACCGTTCGGCGGCGGTTTTGCCTAGCAGCGCCGGATCTTGCGCAACCACCGATACGCGCGGCATTAGCAGATCCGCCAGGGGAAAGTCGTCGAAGCCGACCAGTGCCACCTGTTGCTGAAGCCCCAGCCGCTGAAGTGCACGAATCACGCCAATCGTGATCAGGTTTTGCCCGGCGAAAAGCGCCGATGGCGGGTTAGGTGCGGTAAATAGCTCGATCGTAGCCTGCTCTACCAGGTTAATACTATGTAGATCGTGCCGCACCAACGCCGGGTCGAGCTGCAATCCTGTAAGCGCCAGCCCTTCAATATACCCCAGATGCCGTTCAGCCGCCGTCCACAGGGTGTGTAAATCGCCCAGGAAGGCAATGCGCCGATGCCCATAGGCAGCCATATGGCGCACAGCAACGCTCGCGCCTACGCGGTTATCTGCCAGTACACTGTCCGCATCATAGAGGTTCGCCGGGCGATCCACAAACACAATCGGGCGATCGAGCTGCTTAAACTGTTGTAAGCCAATATGGCTCTGGCTTACTGGCATAACAATCAGACCATCGACGCGTCGACTCATGAGCGTCAGTGCCATGCGTTCCTCGCGGTCGGCCTCAAAATCGCTGCTCCCGGTAAATACCAGCGTATCGTGCTGGTTAGCAACATCCTCGATCGCCCGGTGGAGCGCCGACGAAAATGGGTTTGCCACATCGTCGAGCAACAATCCAATTGTGGCAGTACGCTGATCGGCGCGGCGTAAATTGCTGGCTGTGGTATTATGGTGATACCCTAACTGCCGAATAGCTTGTAATACCCGCTCAGATAACTCTGGAGATACTCCAGGCTCCTCATTGATTACCCGCGATACGGTTTTGATGCTGACATTGGCAAGTGCAGCAACTTCCTTCATCGTAGGCGGGCGCTGCACAAGATTACCTTTATCTGCTAACGTTGTCATACTTTTCTCTCACGTTCTTTTTTCTCCATTCAGTATATCAAAATAGGGGTTGACATTCAAGTGATTCTATGGTATTTTGACAACGTTGTCAGATGTTGACAATGTGGCTCTTGCCCGTATCGGCGCGGGCGTATCTGCAGAGGAGGCACAAATGCTTAAAGGCAATGGAGCACGTCGGTTGGTTCAACGATTCGGCTTGGTGTCGATGTTTGCAATCGCTATGCTGATTATGTCGGCCTGTGGTTCATCCGCAGCCCCGGCTGGTAGCAGCACGGCTCCCACAGCCGCATCAGGCTCGGGCGGCGCAACATCGGGCGACCAGATTATCGTTGGGTTGATTACGAAAACAGAAACGAACCCATTCTTTGTGAAAATGAAGGAAGGTGCGCAGGCCAAAGCAGATGAGCTAGGCGTGAAGTTGCTGACCGGCGCTGGCGCAAAAGATGGCGACAACGAAGGCCAGGTAACAGCGCTTGAGAACATGGTGAACGCGGGTGCCAAGGGCATTCTGATTACCCCAAGCGATACCAAGGCGATTGTACCAAGCATTCAAAAAGCACGGGCTAAGGGTGTACTGGTAATCGCACTTGATACCGCCACCGAACCACAGGATGCAGTTGATGCACTGTTTGCCACCAACAACTTCAACGCTGGTCTGCTGATTGGGCAGTGGGCAAAAGCAGCAATGGGCGACAAGAAACCAGTTATTGCGACGCTGGATCTTGCCCCTGGTATCACCGTCGGTGCGCAGCGCCACAACGGCTTTCTCCAGGGCTATGGCCTGGCCAAGGCCGATGCAAACTCGTCGGATCTGGTCAATTCTCCCGAGGTTGTGTGCTCGCAGGATACCCACGGCGACCAGACCGAGGGCCAGACCGCGATGGAAAACTGCTTGAGCAAGAACCCCGACATCAACCTGGTGTACACCATCAACGAGCCAGCTGCGTTCGGTGCCTACCAGGCGATCAAGGCCGCTGGTAAGGAAAAAGACATCACGATCGTATCGGTTGACGGCGGCTGCCGTGGTGTGCAAGGCGTGGTCGACGGTCAGATTGCAGCTACCTCGCAGCAATACCCGCTGAAGATGGCTGCGCTGGGCGTGCAGGCCGTGGTTGATTACGCGAAGAGCGGCAAGAAAGTGTCGGGCTATACCGATACTGGCGTTACGCTGATTACCGATAAAGCCCAGACGGGCGTGGATAGCAAGGACTCCAAATTCGGCACAGAGAATTGCTGGGGCACGAAGTAGCTTTCGCTATTGCGCGGCGGTGGGGTAATTCCCACTGCCGCGCTTCCATCAAGGAGGATGAGATATGAGCGCAGTTGTGAGTAAGGTCACGAAACGTCGTTCCGGCGTTCTCGACATACTGCGAGGCTCACCGATTATGGGCCCATTTCTGGCGCTCATTGCGGCGAGCATTTTTTTTGCTACCCAAAGCGATAAGTTCCTCACTGGCGCAAATCTTTCCTTGATTATTCAGCAGGTTATCGTGGTTGGCGCACTAGCAATTGGGCAGACACTTGTTATCTTAACTGGTGGTATCGATCTTTCCAATGGCATGATTATGGCGCTGTCGTCCGTACTGATGACTGGCTTCGCCGTAACATCGGGTCTCAACCCGATACTAGCCATTCTGGCTGGTCTGCTAGTAGGAATCATCTTTGGCGTGCTCAATGGCGCACTAATTACAAGCATCGGCCTGCCGCCGTTCATAGTGACGCTTGGCACGTTCAACATTGCATATGCCCTGGTGCGCATCTACACAACATCGACAATTACTAACCTACCTCCGGCGCAGCTGTTCCTGGGTAATACCTTCTCGATTGGTGGCACCGAAATTACCTATGGCTCAGTTTTGTTGCTCATCCTGTACGCGATCACCTGGTATGTGTTGCGCTCAACACCAGCTGGTCGCGCCGTGTATGCTGTCGGCGATAACCCTGAAGCCGCGCGCCTTGCCGGTATTAACACCAAGCGCGTGCTCACTGGCGTCTACACAGTTGCCGCGATCACCTATGGCATTGCTGGGCTGCTGCTGGTATCGCGTACCGGCGTCGGCGACCCGCAAGCTGGGCAAACGGGCAACCTGGATAGCATTACTGCCGTGGTGCTCGGCGGCACCAGCTTACTCGGCGGGCGCGGCCAGATTTTGGGAACGCTGATTGGCGCACTAATTGTCGGTGTATTCCGCAACGGCCTGCAATTGATGGGTGTCGGGTCGATTTACCAGGTGCTTATCACCGGTATTCTGGTGATTGTCGCCGTATCGATCGACTACCTCTCGCATCGCGGCAAGTAGCTGTACAGGAGGTCGCCATGAGCCAATCTACTGGCAAGGTTTTGTTCGAGATGAAAGGCATCGGCAAGACCTTCCCCGGCGTTAAGGCGCTAGAAGGCGTCAACCTGACGGTACGCGAAGGCCAGGTACATGCCCTACTGGGCGAGAATGGCGCCGGTAAATCAACCCTGATCAAAATCCTTTCGGGTGCGTATACGAAAGACGAAGGGCAGATTTTCCTTGAGGGTAAGCCGGTCGAAATCCGTAATCCGCAGGATGCTGAAGCGTTTGGCATTTCTACGATTTACCAGGAATTTAACCTGGCGCGCAATTTAACCGTCGCCGAGAATATCTTTCTCGGGCACCTGCCGCGCAAGGGCCTCTCGATTGACTGGGCACATGTGAAGCAGCGCTCACGCGAAATTCTCGATATGCTTGGTGTCACCTTTTCGGTCGACACGCCTACCTCGTCGCTCTCCGTCGCCGAACAGCAGCTCGTGGAAATTGCCAAATCGCTAAATCGCAAAACGCGCTTGCTGATTATGGATGAGCCATCGGCGGTGCTCAGCGAAAAAGACCTGGAGAAGCTATACGAAGTCGTGCGCTCGCTACAAGCGCGCGGGATCGGCATCATCTATATTACCCATCGCATGAAAGAAATCTTCCTCCTGGCCGACGAAGTAACCGTCCTCAAAGATGGTCGTTATGTCGATACCCGGAGCATCGCAAATGTGACGATGGATGAGCTAGTGAAGCTAATGATTGGCCGTGAGCTGAAGGATGTATACCCCAAGCGCGACCCCGCACCTGGCGACATGCTCCTTGAGGTAAAGAACGTTTCGCGCAGCAAGCTGGTACACGATGTTTCGTTTAACCTGCGGGCAGGCGAAATTGTCGGGTTTGCGGGTATTACCGGCTCGGGCCGCACCGAGCTGGTGCGCTCGATCTTCGGGGCCGACCCATACAGCGGCGAGATGCGTATTGCCGGGAAGCCGTATAAACCGCACTCGCCAGCCGATGCGATCAAGCATGGGATTGCACTTGTAACTGAAGATCGTAAGGCACAGGGGCTGTTGCTTAAACTCAATGTTACCATCAATACCACAATCTCCGGGTTGAAGCAATTAAGCCGCTATGGTGTGATTCAGCTTGCGAAGGAACTTGTGCTGGTGAAGAAGTTTATTCAGGAACTGCGCATTAAAACGCCTGGCCCTGAATTCATTGTCGTGAATATGAGCGGCGGGAACCAGCAAAAAGTCGTCCTTGCGCGCTGGTTGAGTATCGGCACGCGCATCTTTATTATGGATGAACCTACGCGCGGCATTGACATTGGTAGCAAATCCGAAATCTACCAGATCATGGATGATCTTACCAAACAAGGGGTCGGCATCATCATGATCTCGTCGGAATTGCCCGAGGTGTTGGGCATGAGTGATCGCATTATGGTTATGCGTGAAGGCACGATCGTGAAGGAGCTGTCACGGGCTGAGGCGAGCGAAGAAACAGTGATGAACTACGCTGTAGGGTCTCAGTCTGGCGCTAATCTCGCTCACGCATAGGAGGAGAAGCGCGTTATGGCCGTCATTACGATTTCTAAAGAGCTGGGAAGCGGCGGAATCGATATTGCGCACCAGGTGGCGCAGCACCTGGGCTACGATTATGTGGATAAACATACGACCGATGCGATTTTTCGGCAGTATGGGTTAACCAAGTTCAATGAGCTGTATAGTTCGGCACCAAGCTTCCTCGACATCCTGAATGCCGATAACTTGCTCCTGGTTTCAATGGCAAATGAGATTACCGAGGCTGTCGCCAAGCGCGGGAATGTGGTTATTCAGGGGCGCGCCGGGTTTGCAGTGCTGGCCGACTACGCAGATGTACTGCATGTTCGGATCCAGGCACCGCTGGCGGCGCGCATCAGGCAGCTCACAGCGCAGGAGCATATAGCATCTCCTGAGGCGGCTGAAGAGCGGCTGCGCGATGACGACCATGTACATAAAATGTACGTGCAGCGGTTCTATAACAAGCAATGGGATGCGCCCGAGAACTTTGCGCTGGTGATTGATACAAGTGCAGTACCCTTCGATGCTGCGGTAGCGCAGATTGTCGCGGCAGCGCAGGCGCTTGCGCAGGCCGCACCCGGCACGAATGCGCTGACAACTGCCAGTGTAGCCGTTGATCCAGTGCTGGCATCTGCAGTCGATGATGTGATGGCGAACCCGCCATTCATGCCCCCAGACCCCGCAGATAGCTAATGCCAGGCTTCAATAAATACCACAAAGGTCAGGGGTGGCACAGCCACCCCTGAACCCCACCATACCACAAGGTATCTAGCAGATTTGGTATTACTTTAGGTATTTTTCCACCAATAGCGCCACTTGCTGGCGCTTTTCGGGCGCAATTGCCGCGCGGTCGGTAATGATAGCTGTGGCAAGGGCGTGATGCGCCGGGCTATCGAAGCCGCCGCCGATGAGCGGCACCACCTGGCGAATGATTTCCTGGGCGAGCACAGCGTTTGCTTTTAGCACTTGCACGACTGAGTCAACGGTCACTGCATCGTGGTGCGGGTGCCAGCAATCGTAATCGGTCACAAGCGCGAGCGTCGCATACGCAATTTCGGCCTCGCGTGCGAGCTTGGCTTCGGGCAGAGCAGTCATACCAATCAAGGCAAAGCCAGCCCGGCGATTCTCTAAACTTTCTGCAAGCGTAGAAAATTGCGGCCCTTCCATGCAGGTATAGGTACCGCCACGATGGCATACCGCCCCGGCGGTATGTGCTGCCTGCTCAAGCAGATCGGAAAGTGTGTGGTCGAAGGGTTGATCGAAGGCCACATGCACCACCAGCCCTTCGCCGAAAAATGACGCCGGGCGAATGCCTTTGGTGCGATCGAACAGCTGATCGGGGATGGCGACATGGCCGGGCACATATTCTTCGCGCAGGCTCCCCACCGCACTCACTGAAATGAGGTATTGCACCCCAAGCTGCTTGAACCCATGAATATTCGCTCGACTGGGAACTTCGCTCGGCGTCAACCGATGCCCAACCCCATGGCGCGGCAAAAAGGCTACCCGCTGCCCGGCAATCGAGCCGACAATGTAGGCATCGCTGGGTGTGCCGAATGGCGTTTCGAGCGTTACGTGCTCAACATGTTCCAGACCCGACATTGCGTACAGGCCACTGCCGCCAATCACGCCGATAGTTGCTTCCGGCATGGAGTGCTCCTTAGCTCTGGCGCGTTGCGCCTTGTTTCTGGGTGTATGATGGTGTACCATAACCTCCCAGTGGCTGTCAAGCCAGACGCGCACTTCGAGGGCTGATGTATTTTTGCGATGGCTGGTCTAAAGCAACACTCCCAGTATGCTGAGGCGTGCAGTGCCGATCTCACTCAGGGGTGTCGTATACAGGCTAACGCAACTGCGCGCACTGACACGACAAATTGCTACTCCGGTTCCTCCAAGCGTTTCCAAAATTCTCCCATCACCTTCAACTCTTCTGCACTGAATTTGCTGATGAAGTGTTTTTGCACACACGCTACATGTTTTTGCGCAGCAATTTGGAAGCGCTGCGCGCCCGCTTCGGTGAGTACAGCGTATGCGCCGCGCCGGTCTTCGGGCGCGGCTTCGCGAGTGACTAAACCCGCCTTTTCAAGCCGCTCCACCACGCGGCTCACCCCGCTCCGCGTCAAAATGCTTTGCGCTGCTAGATCTTGAATTCGCACTCTGCGCTGTTCGCTCCACGAAAGGCGTAACAACACCTCGAATTCTACGTGGGTTATGTGTGAATGTGCCTGCAAATCCTCTTCGATGATACGATTCATTCTGGCATAGGCGCTTAAAAAACCGCCCCAGGCGTTTTGCTCGCGTTCATTAAATTGTTCTGGCATATGGTCTCTGCCCCTTGACAATTGCGTGCTCACGCACATATAATACAAATTATGTGATTGCTCACGCATATTTTACCACAAGCTGAAAAGAAACCTCGTTTTGCAGCCGTTCATTTATCTTGGCGTCATTGCCTCGGGGCATGTTGCCAAATACCAAAGGGGGTGAGAACTCATAAAAATCATGGCTCCACTTTGGGCAAGAATCATCGTTGGATTGTTTGGACTGGCATTTGTGGCATCGAGTTTGATTGGTGGCGGCTTCACCCCGCCCGGACTCAGCACCGATACTAGCGCGCCCTTGAGCGCAGGTTATGTCTACAACTCGCGTAATGCTGCGCTCGGCGTAGCAATGTTGATCGCAGCAGGTTTTGGCGCACCCGAAGCGATTGCCGCCGTGATGTTTGCCCGCTTCATTCTTGAGATTACAGACCGAGTTGCCATGTCTCCGCTGTATCCATCTGTTACGCTGGGAAATTTGCTCCCGCCGCTCATTCCCGGGCTGATCGAGTTATCCATTGCAATCGTCATGCTGCGAATCATTTTCAAAAAGTAAAGGGAAAAGCATGTCAAGAAACAAGGCTCTGACTTTCGCCGCTGTGTGGGCGGCATTGCAACTTGCCAGGATTTTATCCTTCCCAACCATTCAAAACATCATATCAGGAAGTGATGCTGTCGAGTGGTTGTACCCGTCCATCATTGACGTGCTCATCGGGCTATCTGCACCACTGATTGCGTTTTTCATCTGGCGCAAAAATAGTGTATGGCCTCGCCTGACTACATTGATCTGGTTTTCTGTTTCTTTGCTGGAACATATCGAAACGATTGGGCTGAACATAGTTTCGCTCAAACCCGATGCATTCTTTGGCACAACCCAATCGGCTATCGCGCTAGAACTAGCGATCTTTGCCATGCTCGATGCCATTGCTCTTGTCGTTGTGGCGAAACAGACATTGAAAGAGAATCCTGCTGTAGCGGGGAAAGCAGCAAAGTCACGCGGCGTGGTGATTGCCGTGGTGGTTTGGGCAGTTTTGCAAATCCCGCGCTACATTGCCATTCCGATCATCCAGAATATTTTTTCGGGCGGCACCGACCATCCCGCATGGCTGATTCCTGCGCTGGGCGATATTGTGATTGCTACGATGTCGTTCGTGGTGATTTACGCTTTTTGGAAGAAGCAAGGATTTTGGGTATGGGCATTTACGCTGCTTTGGCTTGCCCTTTCCATCTATGACCACTGTAGCACGCTGTTCGCCGCGAGTATGACACCCGGCCCACAGATTTTTGGCGGCGGGACAACTCCCAACCCTGCCAATGTATCCGCTCCTGGCTCGCAAGCGGTGATTGATGCGCTCTTCTTCATTTATCTGGCACGCAAAAAAATCAGG
>JAFEAS010000196.1:0-5909 GCA_018266315.1 Chloroflexi bacterium SZAS-1
AGCGCTACTTGCCCGGCCAAAAACCCTAGCGGCGTCAGCATATCCATTACAATCCGTGCAGGTGCAACCAGCCGCCGCCGCTGCAATCCATCGGCCAGCTGCTGCAGGGTTTCAGTTTGTTGCTCGCTATTCAACTACTACGTTTTCTTCGCTGATGTTCCAATGGTAGCGCTTCGCATCACCACTCGAACACCACAAACAGCTAGATACAATGCTACCGCAGGCACGATCAGGGCGCTGTAGGCACCGCAGAAGTCCTGTCAGTGTTAGTGCAGGCTGCGTGCTTCGCGGGAAGTAGCCGTATCGAGCATAATCGTCACCGGGCCATCGTTCACCAGCGCCACCTGCATATGTGCGCCAAACCGCCCCAGCGCAACTTCCAGGCCCTGCGCACGCAACGCGTCGGCAAACGTATCGACCAGCGGCGCAGCCAGCTCGGGCGGCGCGGCATCGCTAAACCCTGGGCGGCGGCCACGGCGCGTATCGGCATACAGCGTGAACTGCGATACCACCAGCACCGCGCCGCCAACGTCAAGTACCGAGCGATTGAAGCGGCCATCGTCGTCGGGGAAAATGCGCATGGCGGCGATCTTTGCGGCGAGCTGTTGCGCCTCGCCTGGCCCATCGGCGTGACCCACGCCCAGCAGCACCAGCAGCCCACGCCCAATCTGCCCAACCACCTGGCCCGCTACGGTCACCGATGCCTCGCTCACACGCTGAATCACTGCTCGCATTGTTCATATGCGCTCGGCGTGAAGCTGGTAAGCGCCAGTTTCACGTTCACGCTGCACCTTTCATTTTGCCGCGCTACCATTGCTGAGGTGCGCAAACACAATTCGGCCAGTCTGGGTCTGGTGTACGCGCGTCACCGTGGCAGTCACTTCCTGGCCAATCAGGCGGCGCGCATCTTCCACCACCACCATCGTGCCGTCATCAAGGAACGAAATACCCTGATCGCGCTCACGCCCGGTATCACGAATGAGCACGCGCAGATCCTGGCCCGAAATAACCGGCGGGCGCACGGCATCGGAAAGTTGGTTGAGGCTGAGGATTTTGACACCATGCAGCTCGGCCACACGCCCCAGGTTATGGTCGTTCGTGATAATTGGGCACTGGTACTGACGCGCCAGCAGCACAAGCTTATCGTCTACCGGCTGTGCGCCTGCAATTTCTACCTCGGCAATCTCAATTGGCGGCGTTGCATCTTTCTGCATGGTATTCAGAATATCCAGGCCGCGCCGCCCCTTCGCCCGCCGCATATCATCAGCCGAATCGGCCAGCGTTTGCAGCTCGTTGAGCACGAAGTTCGGTACAATCAATGCGCCATTGATGAAGCCCGTTTTGCCAACCTGCGCAATGCGCCCATCAATAATCGCCGATGTATCAAGCAAGTAGCGCGCGGGTAGCCGCCCGCTGTCAAACATCTGCGGCAGCACCAGCGGTGTACGGGCTGAGCGTAGTAGCGAGCCGAATTCCTTCTTTCGTGCCGAAAAAATAACCGCTCCTAGGTAGGCCAGCGCTAACGCCGTAACGAGCGGAAGAAATTGCCCAAACGGGCGCGGCAGCTGCGCCAGCGGCACCGCCAGCAACAGCGCGAACAGCAAGCCGAGCAGTGCGCCAAACAGAATGGCAATCAGCTCAGGCATCGAAATACTTTTGATATAACGAATACCGCGCTGCGCTGGCTCAATCGTCCAGCGGTGCGTCGTGAGCAGGCCCAGGCCCGCGCCAGCCAGCGTCAAGAGCTGCGTGGCAGTTTGCTCAGTATCGCTCGGCTGCGCGCCCGAAAGCACCCGGCCAACGCTATTCCCAATATATGCCAGCAGACTCATCCCGAGAATGCGCGCAAGAAAGTTGAGGCTAACTTTCATAGTGGCCCAAATATAAAGCCGAACCCAGAGAGCTACTCATCATCACCGGCTGGCGAATTTTCATGCGAAGGGCTGCTGCGTTCGAGCGCCAGGTCAACCGCATCGGCTACCGAGCGCACTTCGGCCAGCATCAGCCCATCAACCTTGGGTGGCGCACTGGTGCGCGGGTAGAGCGAGCGCGCAAAGCCCAGCTTGGCCGCCTCGCCCAGCCGCCGATCGAGCTGGCTGGTGCTGCGCAGCTCGCCCGAAAGCCCAACCTCGCCCACCAGCACCAGGTCGCTGCGCACCCGCATATTGCGGTACGACGACGCAATCGCCACGGCTACAGCTAAATCGGCGGCTGGCTCAGTAATGCGCAGCCCGCCCACAATGTTCACGTAAATATCCTGGTTGAATAAAGGCAGCCCGACGCGTTTGCTCAGCACTGCCACCAGCATCAGCAGCCGACTCATATCAAAGCCGTTCGCGGTGCGGCGCGGCTGGGCGCTATTGGTGTTCGCCGTGAGCGCCTGCACTTCCACCAGTAGCGGGCGTGTGCCTTCCATCGTCACGGCTACCGCCGAGCCGGGTGTGCCCACGCTGCGTTCGGCCAGGAACACCTGCGATGGGTTCGGCACCTCGCGCAGTCCACCCTCGGTCATCTCAAATACGCCCACCTCGTCGGTCGAGCCGAAGCGGTTCTTCACGCCGCGCAGCAGCCGGTACTGGTGGAACCGTTCACCTTCCAGGTACAGCACCACATCAACAATATGCTCAAGCACGCGCGGCCCGGCAATCGCGCCTTCCTTCGTAACATGCCCCACCAGGAACATAGGAATGCCCGTATCTTTTGCCAGCCGCAGCAGCCGCAGTGCGCCCTCGCGCACCTGGCTCACGCTGCCCGCCGCCGAGCTTAGCTCTTCCAGGTACACCGTCTGAATCGAATCGACCACCACCAGCTTCGGGCGCACATTCGCAATCTGCTCAAGAATCGCGTCGAGGCTGGTTTCGGAATAGACCAGCAAATGCTCAGGATCGAGGCCCATACGCGTGGCGCGCAGCTTGATCTGCTGCACCGATTCTTCCGCCGAGATATATAGCGCCGGGCCAACCTGATCGGCAAACTGGGCGGCTACCTGGCTCAGAATCGTCGTTTTGCCAATGCCCGGGTCGCCGCCGATCAGGACGAGGCTGCCCGGTACCATGCCGCCACCGAGCACGCGCGCAAACTCATCGCCCAGCACCGGCAGCCGCGCAAAGCCGCCGGTTGGCACCTCGCGCAGCGCGATGGGCTGATTCGCGCCGCTCGCGCCAATCGCGCCACGCCCGCGCGCACTGCTAGCGGATTCCTTGCGCTCCGTCTGCTCAACCAGGCTATCCCAGGTGCCGCAGTCGGGACATTTGCCCATCCAGCGCGTTTGCTGCGAGCCACACTGCTGGCAGACATAGATCGTTCGCGTTTTTGCCAAGGGGTTGTATCTCCACCGCACGCGTGGTGCGCTGTAGCTCAATTGCACGCCCAATTATACCATGCGGGTATTTCGGGTGGGGCGGCGGGTCATCTAACAAACAGGAGGTTACAGTTGGCAGCAAGATTGGACAATGCGCTGTACCCTGAGTACTATCTCGTCCTAGTACTCTCGGGCTATTGTGAGCCAGAGAAATATTCTATATCGCGAGCAATACCTAACGAATTGCAGTGCATAAACCTTTAAACAGATTTGCCGTTTGGCATTGTGCTGCGTCGCTACCTGCCCAACCTCGCACGCTAATACTGTATATACATACACAATACCATACAGCCAGACGTAACGCGGAGGTTACCATGGATCTTGATACGATGATGAACATGCGGTATGGCCCCCAACGATACGCACTACGCAATGTTCCAGGTCAGGAAATAATCAAAGTCATCGCTTATACCAAGGGCGATCCGCAATATCAGGTAGATCGCGGAGATGGGACGCTCATTGAAGCGGGCATATCGCTCAGGCAACTGCGGCCAGACCCTAAATCGCATACGATAAAAGCCACACACCAGCTTACAGGTGGTGAGTATGTTATCTCGCTGGAGGAATGAGCAAATGCCGACCCCGATACGACGTATATTCTAATCGATTGGGGTTTTAAACCCGATCGTAGCACTACAGGCGCATCAAATGCCACTTGCTAGAGCACAAGATTTTCTGTGGGAAATTGTTCATGGTGTGCCTCGCTGGTACACTAGCTAGCCACAAAGGAGAAAGCAAGATGTGGAGTATACAACAACCCGCGCATCCGGCTTCCTATTCGTTCATAAGGCTCTTTCAAGTTTCGCTTTTGCTCGGCCTGTGCTGGGGATTTGTCCAGGTTTTCTGCATGCCGATTCTGCCTTACTTCTATGCGGTATGGTGGATTGCGAGTGCTGGCGTGCAGTTTCTTATTGGCCGCTTTCTAGCACAAAAGCTGCCCATTCACAAGAAAATGCTGCATCACATTTCTTCAAAATACTTTGTTCTAGGAATGCTCCTGTGCTTCATCGCCTATTTCGCTGCCCAGGTTGTTGTGCCGTTGGCCGTTCAGGGTGCACCAATGGCAATCGCGCAAACGCCCTTTGTTTCACCAATAATCATTGAGTGCATTATTTTTGCGTCCGGGCTGCTCGGTTTTTATACAACGTTGCGAACAAGGGAAATTCGATAAATAATGCTTGCTTCTTTTAACCCAATAAAAACCGGGCGGCGAGCATACACTCGCCGCCCGGCCAGTTTGTACAAACGCGCAACGCTACGCGATTGCGCCCTCTTCCTCTTCGATCTCGTCCTTCAGCTCGCGCGCGGGCCGCAGCCGCAGGTACGTTTCGCCGCTTTCCAGCGTCGCCGTATCGATCACCACCGTATCGCCCGCCTGGAAGCGGCCTTCCAGCACGCCCTCCGAGAGCGGGTCTTCGATCAGGTTAGTGATGATGCGGCGCAATGGCCGCGCGCCAAAGGCCGGGTCGTAGCCGCGCTTCGAGAGCAGGTCGATACCATCCTTGCGCACCTCAAGCGTCAGGCTATGATCCTTGAGCTGCTCCTGCACACGCTTGAGCATCAGCGAGGTAATCTGGTAGATCTCCTCGTTGGTCAGCGCATGGAAGATGATCGTCGCGTCGATACGGTTGAGGAACTCGGGCCGGAATAGCTGCTTGAGTGCATCATCGACCTTCTTCCGCACATCGTCATTATCCAGCTCGCTGCCAGCCGAGAAGCCCGAGAAGCCGATGCGCGAAGCCCGGCGAATGTGCTCGGTGCCGACATTCGAGGTCATGATAATGATTGTGTTGCGGAAATCGACGCGGCGGCCCTTGCCATCGGTCAGCTGCCCATCTTCAAGCACCTGCAACAGCAGGTTGAACGCATCCGGGTGCGCCTTCTCGATCTCGTCGAACAGCACCACGCTGTAGGGCTTGCGCCGCACCGCGTCGGTGAGCTGCCCGCCCTCGCCATAGCCCACATAGCCAGGCGGCGAGCCAACCAGGCGCGAGGTGGTATGGCGCTCCTGGAATTCCGACATATCGATCTTGATCAGGTGCTCTTCCGAGCCGAACATAAACTCGGCCAGCGTTTTCGCCAGCTCGGTTTTGCCCACACCGGTCGGGCCAAGGAAGATGAATGAGCCAATCGGGCGCTTCGGGTCTTTCAGGCCCGCGCGCGCGCGCCGCACCGCCTTAGCAATGGTGACAATCGCCTCTTGCTGGCCCACCACGCGGTTATGCAAGAAGTCTTCCATCTGCAACAGGCGGGTGGTTTCGTCGCCCTGCAAGCGCTTCACCGGAATGCCCGTCCACATCCCAATCACTTCGGCAATATCTTCCTCGGTGACGTAAGGGCGCTCGGAAGCCTGGGCATCGCTGTTAATGCCCATATCGCTCTCGATCTTGGCGATGCGAGCAAGCATACGATCTTCTTTTTCGCGCAGGTCGGTTGCCAGATCAATCTGGGCATCCTCAATTGCAGCCTCGCGCTCCTTGCGAATGGCCTCAAGCCCGCGCAGCGCATCGCGCAGTGAAGGCGGTGTGGCCGAGCGGGTCATGCGCAC
>JAFEAS010000196.1:5930-6355 GCA_018266315.1 Chloroflexi bacterium SZAS-1
GGCAGGAAGCGATCGGGCACATAGCGCGCCGAGAGGTGCGCCGCCGCCTTGATGGCATCATCCGAGATTTGCAGCTGATGGAAATCTTCGTAGCGGCTTTTGATACCGCGCAGAATCTCGATCGTCTCGTCTTCGCTCGGCTGGTCGACCATCACCGGCTGGAAGCGCCGCTCAAGCGCGGCGTCGCGCTCGATGTATTTGCGATATTCGTCGAGCGTAGTTGCGCCGATGGTCTGCAATTCGCCGCGCGAGAGTGCCGGCTTCAGAATATTAGCGGCATCGAGCGTACCCTCGGCCCCACCCGCACCGATGATCGTATGGAATTCGTCGATGAACAGGATGCAGCGCGTCTCTTTAATTTCGTCGACCACGCGCTTCAGCCGCTCTTCAAACTGGCCGCGATACTTGGTGCCAGCCACCAGCGC
>JAFEAS010000196.1:6371-9209 GCA_018266315.1 Chloroflexi bacterium SZAS-1
CCCGAGACAATCCGCTGGGCCAGGCCCTCAACAATCGCAGTCTTGCCTACGCCCGGTTCGCCAATCAGCGCCGGGTTATTCTTGGTGCGGCGCGACAGAATCTGAATCACGCGCTCGATTTCGTGCTGGCGGCCTACCACCGGGTCAAGGCGCCCTGCCTCGGCCATCTCGGTCAGATCGGCACCCAGCGCATCGAGGTATGGGGTTTTGCTCTGGCGCTGCGCCTGCGATTGTGGCGGCGTCGACGATTGCCCGCCCGAGGCTGAGCGCTCAATGCTGGCACCGGTGCCCTGGCGCAGCACGCGCATTACCTGGGTGCGCACTTGCTCAAGCGACACGCCCATAATATCGAGCACGCCGGTCGCCACGCCCTCGCCATTGCGCACCAGCCCAAGTAGCAGGTGCTCGGTGCCGATGTAGTGATGATTCAGGCGCTTGGCCTCATCAACCGCATAGGCAATGACTTTCTTCGCGCGGGCAGTCAGATCCTGGCCCTCGCGCGCCGGGCCTTCGCCCATGCCAACAATGAACTCAACCGCGTGGCGTGCCTGCGAGAGTTTTACGCCCAAATCATCGAGCACCCGCGCCGCAACACCTTCGCCCTCTTTAATCAACCCCAGCAGAATATGCTCGGTGCCGATGTATGGATGATTGAATGCGCGAGCCTCTTCGGTGGCAATCTGCAGCACCTGTTTTGCACGCTTGGTAAATTTATCGAACGCCCGTTGTTCGGACATAGTAGTTCTCCACTAGTGCTTGCGCCCCGCGCCGCAGCTGCCAAGGTAGCTTATGTTGCCTCATCTTCGAGCGCCGGGGAACCAGAATCGCCAGCCTCGCCAGGCTGACGCATGCTCAGGCCCATGCGCTTGCGCGCCGGGTCGATGCGAATAATCCGCGCCTTGATGACATCGCCCTCTTGTACCACATCGCGGGGATGTTGAATGCGCCCATCGCCCATCTCCGAAACGTGGATCAGTCCTTCGACGCCATCTTCAATCCGTGCGAACGCGCCAAACGATGCCAGCTGCGTAATCGTTCCCTCAACGATCTGGCCGAGCTGGTAGCGATCGTTCACCGTCGACCAGGGTTCGTTCTGGGTACGTTTAATCGACAGTGCAATACGTTTACGATCGTTATCGACGCTCAGGATGTATACACGCACTTTATCGCCAGGCTTCAACACCTCGCTTGGGTGTTTCACCCGGCTCCACGACAATTCCGAAAGGTGAACCAGGCCATCCGCCCCACCGATATCGACAAAGGCGCCGAAATCGGCGATCGAGGTAACCACACCTGTGCGCACATCGCCTTCTTTCAGGGTTGTGAGCAGCTCATCCTTGCGGCCTTCGCGCACTTCCTGTACGGCCTGGCGCTCGGAAAGAATGAGCCGGTTGCGGTTACGATTGATCTCGATGACTTTCAAGGGCATTGAAGTGCCAACCATCTTCGCCATATCCGACTGTTTCTGTGTCTCGGGGCCGCGGCTAATGCCGCTCACCTGCGACGACGGGACGAACCCGCGCACACCGTCGAGATTGACGAGTAACCCGCCCTTGTTGTAGTTGATGACCTTGGCCTCAATAACTTCGTTGTTATCGAAGCTCTGCTGGAGCCGTCGCCAGCTCTTTTCCTGGCGCGCTTTGTCAACGGAAAGAACCGCGCGCCCTTCTTTGTCTTCGGTCTGTACGACGAAAACCAGCAGTTCGCCACCGGGCTGCAGTGCTGCCCGATCCTCGGCATCCAGCGACTGCATTTCGCGCGCTGGAACCACCCCCTCGGCCTTAGAACCAATATCGACCAGAATCTCGTCCCGGTCGACGCGCATAATTGTGCCGTCGACAGTGTCGCCATACTGAAGGTTGCGATAATCGTGCGCGGGATTGAGGAGGAACTGCTCCATCAAAGCGCGGTCTTCCGCTTCCTCAGCAGACAGATCGTGGGGCGTTCCGTTGGCATGGTTCGTTGTGGATTCAACGTGCTGGTCGGCTGTAGCTCGTTCTTGCTCTTCCATGCGCCTTCCCTAATAGACGGGCTGGATGCGTAGCTACCCGGTAGCATGGGGTCATTATACGGCGTCGCAAGTCAAAACGCAAGGGTTTTAGTTTACATGTCGTACTGCATGGCTGAGTTGACGATTGACGCTAGGATGCCGTACAATGCCGCACGTGTATGCGTTATTTTCTGGCAATCGTAATGGTTGGCGCCACCCGCGCACCTAGCCCTGGCTACCCACCATTCTGTCATTATAGGCCCTGGTGATACTCACACCAATGCCCCGCTCTGTGTAAGGAATCCTGAGTGTATGAAGCACCTTTCTAGCGCCGACATTCGCCGTACCTACTTGCGCTTTTTCGAGCAGCGCGGGCACACGATTGTCCCAAGCTCTTCGCTTATTCCGGGCAACGACCCAACGCTGCTCTTTACGAATTCGGGAATGGTACAGTTCAAAGATACATTTCTGGGCCTTGAACAGCGCCCATACAGCCGCGCGGTGACCGCACAAAAATGCATGCGCGTCTCGGGCAAGCATAACGACCTTGAGGAAGTTGGGCCGTCGCCGCGCCACCAGACTTTTTTCGAAATGCTGGGTAATTTCTCGTTCGGCGATTATTTCAAGCGCGATGCAATTAGTATGGCCTGGGATTTACTTACTAAAGAGTTTGCGCTGCCGATTGAGCGGCTGTGGTTTACTGTATTTGCGGGCGACGATGAGTGGGGGCTGGGGCCGGACGAAGAAGCCGAGCAACTCTGGATCGCTGCCGGGGCCGACCCGAGCCGCGTGCTGCGCTTTGGCCGCAAAGATAACTTCTGGGTGATGGGCGACACCGGGCCGTGCGG
>JAFEAS010000197.1 GCA_018266315.1 Chloroflexi bacterium SZAS-1
GCCAGTGCGCGCAGCCGATCGAGCTGCGCAACGACCCGCGCGCGCGGGCGACCAGTGGCTGGGGCCGGGGCCTCGCCGTAGAGCGTAATTGTTACCTCGTCGTCGGGTAGCGCCGGGTCGAAGGTCACGGTCGTCGTTGTCAGGCAGGTGTCCAGGTTCATTGAGATCGAGCCGTTGAACGGTAGGGTGAGCGCTGCATCTTGCACGCCCCAATACTTAATGAATGCAATATTTGCTGGCGCAACGGCGGTAGCGGTGTTTGGCTGTGTCATCAGGTGCTCTCATTTTCAGCTTTTGCGAATGCGGTGTAAGCATACCATAACCCGGCGCCCCTGATTAACTGTGCAGCATACGCCCAAACACTCTGCTACAATGAAATAGACAAATCGGGCATTCTGATAAACCGTGCGCCAACCTGCTGCGCAATACGTAGCGCGTGCCGCTTAACCAGCCTGTATGCATCATTAACATGCGTTCCACGGTGGACGGGCAGGGTAAGCCAGCGCCGCGCGCGACCGCGTAAGCCCTGTCATTAATTACAGTGAATAAATAGAGCGATTGCATGCCGCCTGAAAGCCCAATGACACTCTTCCTGTTGCGCTGCACGGCGCTGCTCGCCGCCCTGCGCGATGGGCCACTAGCCCGGCCCGATCTGCTGGCGCGGCTGGGCGATGCCTACCCGCGCACCGCAAGCGCGCGCCCAATGGTCGATCGTGATGTGAAGCACCTGGCCGAGCTCGGCATTGTGATCGAGATCAGCCGCACCCGCCCGCCGGTGTACACGCTGCACGGCGGCACGCCCGCCTTCGATACCGCCGACCTGCGTGCACTCGCGCTGATCCGCGATACATTTGGCGACCGACACCCACAATCGGCGCAGATGCACGCGCTACTCCAGCGCCTGACGAGTCAGCTGGGCGAGGTTGCCCAGCGCACGTACCAGCGCCGCCAGGCGCGCCGCGCCCCGGTGCAGCCCGCTGTGGATTACACACCGTATGATGCCCTGATTGTGCGATTGGATCGGGCGATCGATGCGCGCCAGAAGCTGCGTTTTCGCTACCGCTCGTCGGAAGGGCGGCTGACGCTGCACCAGCAGGTTGAGCCATATGCGATCGAGTTCTACGATCGGCATTTTTACCTGGTGGGCTATTCGCATAACAGCCGCCAGATGCACGACTTTCGGATTGACCGCATTCAAGACGACGATAGCTTCGCCGAGCTTGAGCGCCTGCCGCCTGCAATGGCCCACACGCGCCCGCCGCTGGTGTTTCGCTACCGGCTCGCTGCCACGCTGGCCCAGGGCGAACTGAGCCAGCGCTTTGAGCACCAGCGCGTGGTTGAGCGCCTGCCCAACGGCGATGTGATTATTGAGGCGGAGGGGCGTAGCGATTTCTTTATCATCCAGACACTGCTGCGGTATCGGGCCAATGCCGAGCAGCTGCACCCGCCCGAGCTACGCCAGCGCATGGCCGACGAGGTGCGCAGGCTGGCTGAGCTGTATAGGTAGGCGGTGGCCGGGGGCGAGAAGCGGTGGAAGAGGTATCAGGGCTAAATATCACGATCAAGCATACATTCTCCGCTTGTGATCGGACGCCGGATACGCTTAAAGTCGGCGTATTCGCTGATCAGGCGCATAACGTAGCATTGGTAGGCATATTGATCGTGGCAGGCGATGATGCGACCGTTTTTGATCGCCTGGAAAGCCAGAATGGGTGGTGCCTGGTTCAGCACCACAAGATCGACATCGCGACTGGCAAATTGCGTCAGTCGTTCTCGCAATTCTACCGCTGCTAGCGCATCAGGTACCGCCTGAGCGGGAAAGAGTACTGCGATATCAAGATCGCTATCGGGCCGCAATCTGCCCGCTGCCGCCGAGCCAAACACCAGTGCTGCCAGCACATCGGGCAGCCTACCAAGGTAGTCGCTGAGCGCCTGAAGCTCGGCTGGTAGTGCGGTAAGTGTGTGGTTTTCCATTGCGCTGCTTCCTTTTACAGCTTTGTGGGTAGTATAGCATAGGCGGGGATGTGATTGTTATGTTATTTGAGATTGTAGATATTACCCATATATGTTATAGTGGTGCAGTCCACAGGAAAATCCCTATAAGGGATTGAAATATTGCTGTGGACATAGTCGTAATATTCGCGCACCAATCCTCATGGAGGATGTTGCGAGCGTCCGCTGAGTTTATCAGCGGACGCTTATGTGCTTCAAGGCATGGGGATTCTTATCCATTCCTCCACCTAACCCCTTGACAAATATTTAGGAAGGAATATATTATTATTTTTATAGAAAATCGGCCTTGGTTATTGCAGTGGAAATAAAGAAAAGGAGGCTTCTTATGGATAACCTCAACCCTCAATCACTCATAGATCTGCTCGATTCTTTGGAATGTCAGCAGGCGCTTTTTGAAGAACATGCTCATGCCTTTTTCAATCTAACTAGAATGTGTGAAATTCATATTATGGAAATCGAACAAAGTAAGGAGCAAGTAGCGAAACTATTGAAGCGCCTTACCGACGCTCAAAAAATATATTGAAAAGGCATCTGAGTCATGAAAAACCCTATTCATTTAACTGAAGAACAAATCGAAATCCTTTACCGAGCCCAAAAGCTTGATTCTCTGTTAACAGTTACAGAACGACGCGTCGCCAGATTTGCCACATTAGGCCATGCAAACAAAGAAATTGCAATTATGCTGAGCATTAGCCCTAAAACAGTCGGGCGCCATATCGAAAGTATAACGAATAAAGCGCGGCGCGTCTATGGGTCTCATGCATCTTTTCGAAACCTAACTGTACCCGAATTGCATGCCTACTATTTTCTAATCGATTAGCTCAATTAGCTAAGTGAACGCTCCCAGTTCCGAGCGGCATGATATGCTTATCCCAGCAATACACACCGCGAACGTATCTACTATAATACGTTAGGCGTTTACTAGGTATTAACCTTTCTACCCAATTCCTGATTGTACATTTTTCGCCGATGACACCGAGATAAGAACGACGATGCGCTGGCCGCTGTGGCCCGGCGTGCGGTTGTGTGTGCCACGAGGAAGATGCGATGCAGATAACGACGCTACCGGTGTATTCAAAGCTAGCCAATGAAAGCGATGTAAGCCGTGTTTTCGGCGATAGGGTGTTACCAGTGCAGCTTTCGCAGCACCAGCTCGCAACCTATGAAGCGCTGCTCAACCCTGATGTCGATGTAGTGATCAATACGGCGATGACGGGCGATGGAAAGAGTTTGGCGGGGCAGCTTGCACTACTCGCAGGCAAGCGCAATATCCTGGCCTTATTTCCAACCAACGAATTGGCGCAGGATCAGCTTCGCAGCAGCGAGTTGTTGTTACCACAATGGGGCGGCGAAGTTCGTGATGTTACGCAGATATCTGGGGCAATTCTTGACGATTTGCTAGATGATGCCGAGCATCTTTCGCGCGGGGAGGTGTTGCTTCGTGAACTAAAAAACCATGCGTTGGTTCTTTCTAACCCGGATCTGCTCCATGCGATCACGCAGTTTGCCTACCAGCAGTATGGCCGTGCACCTACACATATCGCCGGTGCGCTGCCAATGCTCTTCGATCAGCTCACCTTTGATGAGTTTCATATCTTCGATGCTGCACAAATAACGGCAGTTCTGACGGGATTATTATTTTTGTACGAGCAAACTCACAAACCTTTTAAGACATTGTTTCTGTCCGCCACACCGGATCAGCGTTTGATTGCACCGCTTCGCAACCTTGGCTTTGGGTCGCGCCTGAATATCATCGAGCCTCAGAGGGCGGGATGGTACGCTCATGGCGCAAACCCTGGTGAGCAGTGGCGCGAGATTTTGCGTGGAAGCGAGATTACATTCGCGCCTGCGAGAGCTGAGGAATGGATTGTTAATGGCACGCGTGATGTTTTACTGCCCTGGTTCGAGCAGTACGGCAAGGGGGCGAAAGCGGCGATCATCGTGAACTCGGTAGCAACCGCCCTGCGCCTTGTCGAAAACTTGCGATCTGTGTTACCAGATCATATACACGTCGAGCCAAATACCGGCTTGAATGGACGCTCGACGCGCAAAAAATCATACGATGCCGATATCCTGGTCGGTACTTCCACAGTCGATGTCGGCGTCGATTTTCGCATCAACCTGCTGATTTTCGAATCCACAAACGCGGGAACATTTATGCAGCGTCTAGGGCGCTTGGGGCGGCACGCTGGCTATGTTGATGCCCAAAAACAGTTTCACGCATTTCAGGCGTATAAAGCCGTTGCACTTGTGCCGCGTTTCATTTATGAACGTTTGACCGAAGAAATAGATAACCAGCCTGTGAAGCTACACGCGGGAGATATTATTCAACGTGATCGGCTCGGCGATATAATGAACGATCGCGTATTTCCAGTACCGACCGAGTTCAAACATTATGCCCGATTTTGGGGTCGCTTTCAAGCTGCCAAAGTCTTAACAGTGCTGTCGAAGAAACAAGTCAGTACTCCTTTCGCTCCTGTGCGCGAACGATTAAAGCAACGTTACCAGACGCTGACAACCGCTAGTATGGGCAAGGCTTTACACGAATGGCAGGGGTATCGTGATTCCAAGGAAGAACTTCTGGTACTCGAATCTCAGGCTTTTCGCGGTGGCAATGCGTTTCCGTGCGGCGTGATCAAGCCAGGTGAAGACGAGGTATTGTCCTACGATCTGTTCTGGCTGCTCGCGAATGTTCAGCTTGAACTGCTTTCCAAGAAGGCATTTCTGGCAGCAGCCGAGCGCCTAGGCATCAGCGTGCGGCCAGCCTGGGTGGATCGACAGCTCTTTTTCTTGCGATGGCAAGGCTTACTTGACCAGCGCGCCTTTATCAGCGTACGCCTGACGCCCGAAGCAAGCCGCTGGGGTGCGGAGCGCCACCATACGGCACAGGTGCTGCCGGGCTTTACACTCGATGGCAGTACACAACCTTTTCTGAATACACTCAACGATAAGCTTATTACCCGTGCAACGGCTGCGCTGCTGATTCCAGATTACGAGCCGCAGGATGCGAGTCGCAAACTATATCTGACCGCCAATATTCCACTGCTGCCCTACAGCAATGCCGCCGACGCCGATTCGCGCAGCGGGACAATTGCGTTTGGGCGGGCTGCCCTGTTACTCGATAGCCACCTGCGCTACCGCAAGCTTTCCGGCGATGGCGGCGCAATCTTTTGCTAGAACGGAGCTACTTATGAGCGAGCCGATCGAGCTTCCCCCAGAAGAAGATATTGCGTTCGATGAAGAGCTTGCCGCAACGCTGAATGAACCAGTTGTGGGGCAAAAAAACGTTGAAATTGCTGCCGAGCCGCTGTTTAGTCTATTGCTGAAAGAAGCGATCGACCCTCAAGACGTGGTATTGCGCGATTATGCCGAATTCGTTGCACCACGCCTTTCACATTTTCTGGGGCACGTAGCTGCCAAAGGCGGCCAGTTCGTGCGCGACCGTCTCAATGAAGGAAAAACGGCGAAAGAAGTAGAGCGCTATGGCGATGACCAAACCATGCGTGCCCATATTGTCAATGGGCTACTGCCCACAGCACGTATTGCTTGCACATTAAAAGATTGGGATGTCTGGCGCTTTCGGAAAGAGTTCGACGAGGGTACATATCGCCTGTTCTGTGCTGGATATACCTTGCACGATTGGCTGAAGCTACCGGAGGTCGATGCGCAATTACAAGCACATGGCCTTCAGCATCATACCGTGAATCCAGCTGTGCACCTCGAAACTGTCACAGTGATTATTCGCGAGTGGTGCGTAAAGCTAGGGCTTGATTCGTTTCTCACGCCGCTGGGTTCGCTCGACGACTCGCTCCATGATCTTATCTACATCGCATCTAACACGCAGTTGCAGTGGGGCGTTATGCACAATCTAAGTGCCTTGCCCGGGCTGCGCTATCGTTCGCGGGGCACATTGTTAGCGACCGAGCTCGCCACCCTGGCCGATTATCTCGCTTATCTTGGCCGTACACCGCTCGCGGCAGTTATGCATCCAGCTATTAAACGCCAAATGGAAGCATTTGACGATAGGCAGATACATGCCCAGCTGACCTATCATCATCTCGCTGATGTGCGCGGTGTGCTGACCAATATTATTCATAACGCTGCCGTCGATGCCTATGCTGTACCTAACATGCGCGTGCCACTGCTGTATGCGCCCACCGGTGTCGTTTATCTTGCTCGTGGTGATGCACCGGCCGCACCATCGCCAAGCGATGTGGCCCAAGCGGTGGTCGCGCGCATTCAGAATCAGGGCCGCATACAGCTCGAACGAGATCTCACAGGATTTAATCGCGATGGGAAAGGGTTGAAATATGCCGATTATTACCTGCTCTTTTTCGCTCCAGCCCAGCTTGCATGTCTGATCGCTCGCTTCGCGGAAAAGCGTATGATGAATAAATCGGATGCTCAAAAACGTTACGATAGCATCCGCGCCAAACAAATGGCTTCGGCACCTTTTGATATGGAGTTGCCCGCCGAACCCGAGGTTGATCGTATTGCCGAGGTGTGCGCGCTTCTGGTGAAACTTGCCACTGAATACGCGCCAGCCTTTGATGCCGAAGGTTGGTTGCTGGAACAACTTGGTGCGCTGCATTTGCGCGATGAAGTGCGTCACATTAACAGTAACCGCACGGCGGGCGGTGTACCCTATGGCTGGTATTACGTGGCTGGCTGGTATCGCCAGCGCACATTTGGAAAAGAGCCTGAGCAGTGGAACGAGTTCATTCGTGAACTCGCCGAAGGCATCGCGAGGCAGTTGCCCACTGAGGTTGCTTCAGGTGGCGGTTGGTATGATATCGCTCAATATGTAACCGAGCATCTCCGTTTCGCCAATGGTGAAGCCAGCGACCTACGTGAGCGCATGGCGCAGGAATTGGGACGCTATAGCAACGCGCGCAAGATTGGTCGTGGTGGAAGCCGCGTGTGCTCGTTGTGTTCATCGCCATACACCGTGCAGGCACAGCAAGAAGCAGCTATTTTATTCGCACCAATGGTATATACCAACAAACAGCCGTTGCATAGCAGCAACGCCATTCGTAACATTTGTGCGGTGTGTGGCATGGAAATGATGCTGCGCCAGCTACTGATGAAGCGCGGGCGTGAAAGCGGCGGCAATTTTGAAAAGCGTAAACTGCGTTATCTATTCTTCTACCCAACCTATTTTTTTACACCTGAAACATTGCGCATGCTCCGCGCCATGCAAGACCGCCTCAAACGCGTAAGTTTCACAACGCTTCGCACCCTGCTTCAGCCCGACCTGGAAACAGCCCGATATGATCTGCGACCTGAAATATTTCAGCGGCTGCACGACCTGATGCTTCATCCCAGCCTGATTGCCAATGAGGAAGATGACCGTTTGTTTCGCTTGCGCTTCCCCGATAAGGAGCCGATCACCTTTAGCTTTCTCGGCTTGCCGCCTGCGGATCGTGATGCAAAAGACGCCGAAGCCTGGATCAACCCGGCATTTCTGGCGCTGGTGCTGCCGCTGCTGCTCGATATTAAGGTTGTCGCCAGCGAAAGTATGCTACCCAGTGTGCAAGAAGCCACCGAACTGCCCGAAACAGTTGCATTCGACAGCGCCCATGCGTATGTGGGCTACCTGACCGAGCCAGCGCACCTTCTTGAGTTACGCACAGACATTCGCCGCACACCCGGGCGCTTCAACATCGACGAGGTGGTGCCAGCCTTGCAGCGGCTTGTCAGCGCGTATTTTGTGCATATGGATGGGAACGCCAAAACTGGCGCGGGCGGCTATGATTATCGCTGGCACGAAATTGGGCCGCTAGCGCGCAACCTAGCGACCTCGCCGCTGTACGCCTTTTATTATCTCAAAAAATCCCTGCGCCGCGATGGTGCTGATGCTCCAAGCGGGTATAAGGCGACACTCTATATCAACCTTGTCAACGATTATCTTGGGAAAGGAGATGAACGCATGTCTCACGCACGCGAACTTGTCACCCGCTATCGCCGGTTCTACCGGCATGGACGCGGGCGGCTCAATAGCAATGCCATCCTGCGGCCTATTCGTGAAGCCGCTGATACACTGCTCGAAGCAAATTTGCGCCTGTTCGATGATGACGCAGCCCTTCGCGAGCTTGTCAGTGGCAGATTAAAGAAATCGCTTGAGGGCATGTCGAAACCCGGGTCATCGGGCGTCGTTCCCGGATGGTTGTATCCAGGTGATCCGCGCGAAAGAAGCGCGCAGCTTGAGGCGGTAATCGACGATTTTGCGGCTTACTTTGTCGACACAATTTATCGCAACGTTTTCGCGGGCAATCGCGCTGCATTAGCAGGGAAGCAACTCAACCTGCTGAAAAATGCCTGTGAGGCGATTTACGTGGCCGAACAGCGTCGCGAATGGCAAGAACGAGGCGAGAACGCTGAAGATAAGCAATCGGATGAAGAATAAGGAGAAAACCATGCTGAATATTAAACTCTTTCCCACTGATGTACCGCAGCGCCCGATGGGTTATTATGCCCATATCATTCTCTTGCGCGAAACCGATTCGTACTCGTTGTTCCAAACTGATGGTGAACTCAATACAGCTCAGGTGCATGCTGGCTGCGCAAATGCTGAGATTATTTCCCGCATCACTATGTTCAAGCGTAAACAAACCACACCCGAACGGCTCGCCGGGCGTGAATTACTTCGGCATTATGGATTTACCAGTGCCGAAGCGAGCGACAAAGACGCGAAAAACAAGCGCACCGACGAGCGTGGTGTTGCCGTTGATGGCACAGGCGTGCCAATTTGCGATTATAACGTCGATTTCTGCAAGCAGTGCCCGGATTGTATAAGCTATGGCTTTGCAATCGGCGATGCAGGTTCGGAAAAGTCGAAAGTGTATAGCGATACCGCCTATAGTCTTTCGAGATTCGACGACAGCCACGAGGCATTTACGCTCAATGCCCCCTATGAAAGCGGGACAATGAGTCGTCAAGGTGAACTCACGAACCGCATCAACGAACAAGATCATGTCCGCCCGCAAACGTTGTTTCCATCGGTGATTACAGTACGTGATTTGCCCGCTGCACTATTCCGCTATGTGCTGATGAATGTTCTTCGCACGCGGCGCTATGGCGCGCAAACAACGCGTACCGGTACGATGACGAATCATCTGATTGGTATTGTGCTGGCCGATGGCGAGATCTTCTCAAATCTGCACTTCACTCAGCGGCTCTACGATGCCCTTAAGGCAGGCAATCATATCAATGACATTGAGCCAATTCCTGTCGAAGTGGCGCTGACAAGCGCGCGTGCGTTGGTATCAGAATTGCTCGCTGAAGAACCAGTAACACCAACACAAACCCTGCTCGGCGATGACCTGCTTGCGTTCTTGAACACACTTGGCGGGCAGATGCGCGATGAAACAACAATGCGCACCTTGCTTCAAGAAGCAGCTGAGGCAAGCCGGACATACCATGCGCGCTACGTACAGAAAAAAGGCAAAAAGTAGGAGTCGGCAATGTATATCTATCAGTGCCGTCTCATCCTGCACGAGCCGCTGTTTTTCGCAACCCGCGAGATAGGGCGGCTCTATGAGACCGGCCGCTATCTCCATAATTATGCGCTGACGTATGCCTTCAGGCTGGCAGAAGCGCCGTGGTTCAATGCCGGGCAAGTTCCACGCTACCAACAAGAACTCGCCTCTTTGGAAGCAGTGTATGTGACACCGGCACTTCCCGAGCAGGTAACGTTCCAGCTAGCAACGTTCAAATATGGCGAGGAGCAACTGCATGTCGAAATGCAGCAGGCCGAGCGGAATACGCCATCGTTTGGCCGCGCTAAAGAGCTTGCGCCCGAATCAACCTTTCGCTGCTATGTGCTCAGCGCGCAGCCGATGGCACTGCCGCGCTGGGTGCGGCTCGGCAAGTGGCATAGCAAGGTGCTCGTCGAGGCACAGGAAATCAAGGCGACACTGCGGCGTGACGACTACGTTGCGGCCTGCGCGCTCAACCCACTCGATGTGCCGCCGGGGGTGCTACGCGCCTTCGACATTATCTCGATGCCGCCATCCAGCCTGGTAGCCAATGCGCGGTGCAGCGGCGAGTACTACGAAATTGAGCGCGGGCTGGGATTGCCTGCCGGTCTGCGCTACACGTTCCTAGCGTAGACGACCAAACTAAACCTGCCAGATAGTGCCCTCAATGTGTCAGGAAGCAGGTACGTTATTATTCGCCCTATCTGGCAGGTTTACAACGCTACACCGAAGGAGCATCGCGTGTCTGCCCAACCCGATCTCTACGCGCTGGTGCTGCGCTTGCAGCCCGCCCAACACAGCATGCCCGCCGAGGCGCGCGGCCATGGTGCGCAAGCCCTATTCCTCGACCTGGTGCGCCAGGCCGACCCAGAACTTGCGGCGCAACTGCACGCCGCGGCTACCAGCCGGCCCTACAGTGTGGCCGTGCTGCCCGCACCAGTCGAGCCCGCGCGCGGGCTGGGAGCCAGGGGCCAGCCTGCCCCACCGATCGAGCTGCGCGTGGCCTTTACCCGTGCCGAGCTGTTTCCGGCGGTAACCCGTGCACTGCTCGATCGGCTGCCCGGCGACCCGCTGCGGCTTGGCCGCGCCCAGCTCACCCTCACCGAGGTATTAGGCGCGCCGGGCAGCCACCCCTGGGCGGGCTTCAGCGCCTTTGCCGCCCTGGCCGAGCAGGCGCAGCCAGCCCACGCGCTCACGCTTGAGTTCGCCACGCCCGCCGCCTTCGGCCAGGGCGAGCGCGCCGATGGCCGCCAGCGCCTGGGCTTGTTGCCTACCCCCGAAGCCGTGTTTGGCAGCATTGGGCGGCGCTGGAACGAGCAAGCCCCGCCGCAGCTCGCGCTCGACTTCGATGCGCTTGGCACGGCTGCCGCCGACACACTGGTGAGCCGCTACGAGCTAGTCACCGCCCAGCTTAATCTGGGCAAAGGCCCGCAGAAGGGGTTTGTTGGGCGCTGCACCTACGAGCTGCCCACCGCGCCAGCGCAGGCCACGCTGCTCAGCCTGCTGGCGAATGCAGTGTTCTACCTGGGCGTGGGCATGAAAACCGCGCGCGGCATGGGCCTGTGCCGCAGAATCAAGGGCTGAGCGCATGCGTGAAAGGGTGACGCCATGACGATGGACATCGGCCAACCCGAATATATTCCCATCTCGATGATCAACGCGCTGGCGTACTGCCCGCGCCGCTTCGGCTACGAGTTCATTCAGGCCGAGATGCTGGTGAACGAGCATGTGGCCGAAGGCACGCTGCGCCATCAGGGCGTCGACCTCGGTGGCAAAGAGTGGATCGGTGCAGCGGTACAGCAGCGCCGCGTGTATGTATGGAGCGAACGCCTGAAGCTGGCCGGCCTGTGCGACCTGATTGAAGAGCGCGCAGGCCAGATCGAGCCGGTGGAGTACAAGAAGGGTCGGCCGGGCCGCTGGGCTTCGGATCATGCGCAGCTGTGTGCGCAGGCGCTATGCCTGGAAGAGCGCCTGGGCATCACCATTGCGCAGGGCGCGATCTTCTACTTCGCCACGCGCCGCCGCGAGGTGGTAGCGTTTACACCCGCGCTGCGCGCCACCGTCGAGCAGCTGGCCGCCGAGGCCCAGCGCCTGGTGGCCGCTGGCACGCTGCCGCCGCCAACCGATACCCGCGCCAAATGCCGCGATTGCTCGCTACAGCCGCTGTGCCTACCCGATGAGCTGCGCCTGCTGCACGGCACCCGCACAGATGCCTGGCAGCACGATGTATAGGCCGAATTCGCAGGATCGCCCATGACCGACATAACCGAAGTAGAAGCCGAGATTCATATGGCTACACTCTACCTGACCGAGCAATATAGTGTGGTGAAGATCGAGGGTGAGGCGCTACGGGTACAGTTTCCCGCCGAGCGCGCCACCAAGCAGGCGGGCAAAGTCGTGCGTGTGCCGCTGGCAAAAGTCGAACAGGTGATGGTGCTAGGCGACATAACGCTCACCACGCCCGCGCTACACGCACTGCTCGAACGGCGCATCGCCGTGCACTTCCTCTCGGCGCGCGGGCGCTCGTATGGCGCGCTCACCGCCGATTGGGGCAAGAATAGCGGCCTGCGCCTGGCCCAATACGCGCTGTTCGGCGACACCGCGCGGCGCTTTATTGTAGCCCGCGATTGTGTGGCGGGCAAGCTGCTGAACATGCGCACCACCTTGCTGCGCTACGCTCGCAACCGCGACGATAATGCCCATCTACACGCCGCTGCGCACACCATTCGCGGCTGCCTGCGCGCCCTGGCCCGCCTGCCCGCACCCGCCGCCGCCGACCCTACCGATCGTATGCATGGCCTCGGGCCGCTGCTGGGGCTCGAAGGGAGTGCCAGCGCCGCCTATTATGGCGTATTCGCAACGCTGCTAAAAGGCGAATGGGGCTTCAACGGCCGGGTGAAGCGCCCACCCACCGACCCAATCAACGCGCTGCTGTCGTTCGGCTACACCGTGCTCACCAACCAGATCGTCTCGCTCATCCATGCCGTCGGCCTCGATCCCGGGCTGGGCGTGCTACACCAGCCGGGTTTCGGCAAGCCCGCGCTTGCGCTCGATCTGATCGAAACCTTCCGCCCGATCATTGTCGATTCGGTGGTTATTACGATGGTGAACACCGGGCAGATCACACCGCACGACCTGACTGAAGAGCTGGGGGCGTATCGCCTGAACGACGACGCGCGCCGAGCCTTTCTCGAAAAGCTCGAAACCCGCCTCACCGAGCGCGTACAACACCCGATTTTCGGCTACCAAACCACCTATCGGCGCTGCATCGAGCTACAGGCGCGGCTGTTCGCTAAATATGCCATGGGCGAAATAGCCCAATTTGTGCCCTTCACCGTGCGCTAGCGAGCCAGCGCGCAGCATGTAGGGCGTCATTGCTACTTCCCACGCATTACATAGTATGCACTACATTCACGCACCAACATGTTTAGGGCTTTCGCTCACGCAAGCAAATTCTTCTCTCTTGGTGATTTTTGCGCTCGGTGCAAAAAATCACCAAGAAAAAAGAAAAAGTACCGTGCTGCCGCAGGCAAATACACCAGTAAGCGAAAATCCTAATGTTGAAAACCTCGCGTAGCGGGAACAACCACAGCCATGAACGATGACACCACACTTTACATCATTGCCTACGATATTCCCGACGACAAGCGCCGCACCAAGGTGCATAAGGTACTGTGCGGGTATGGCACCTGGACACAATATTCGCTGTTTGAATGTTGGCTCAACCGGCGGCAAATACTCGATCTGCGGGTGAAGCTCGCAAAACACCTGATTGAGCAGCGCGACAGTGTGCGCTTCTACCCGCTGTGTGGCGCGTGCCAGCCGAAAGTCATCACCGTTGGCAGTGCCCGCCCGCACGACCCGGTAACAGTTATTTTATGAACCAAAACCAGATCGAGCGGCGAAGCATGGGTATAAAACCCGGGAGGTGCTCGAAAATGCGCCAAACGCATTCTAATCGGCTAAAAACGCTTGCAGGTTGTGGTAGAATACAGTGAGTGGTCGCGCAACCGCCGCAACACACACAGGTGCTCGAATCAGCCCGCGTTTACCGCGTCCTGATGCTGCCCACATTGGCGGCGTTCAGCCAAACCCAAATCT
>JAFEAS010000198.1 GCA_018266315.1 Chloroflexi bacterium SZAS-1
TCTTATATAGAGAATAAGGCAGTGAAGCGCAGCGTATCGCTATGTTAAACAAGAAGATATAGGGATGCGCTCATCGAGGCTTCTCACGCTGATGTGAGAGAACAAGCCTTATTATTGGGAGGAGAACTACCATGGCGAAGACAATTGTTGGATTGTTTGACACAGCTGCTGAAGCACAAAATGTTGTTCAGCGATTAATGAATGGCGGGTTTTCTCGCGATTCGATTAGTGTGTTAGCCAATAATAGTGAGGGGTACCCTGCTCGTGAAAGCAGCCCCGCAGCTGCGGGGGCTAGTACTGGCGCCGTAGGTGGTGGGGTACTCGGTGGAGTGCTCGGGCTGCTTGTAGGTGTCGGGGCGCTTGCCATTCCTGGCATTGGGCCAGTGTTGGCCGCCGGCCCATTGGCCGCTGCGCTTGGTGCCGCTGGCGCGAGCACATTAGTGGGCGCAGGTATGGGTGCAGCTGCCGGTGGTATTATTGGTGCATTAGGGGCGGCTGGCATGTCGAAGGAGGAAGCGGGGCTCTACGCTGAAGGTGTACGCCGTGGTGGAACGCTCGTAATGGTGCAGGCCGCCGAAGATGTTGCTCAGCGTGCATACGATATAATGACTAGTGCTGGCGCAGTGGATGTTGAACGGCTCGGCAATGAGTGGCGGAAGAGTGGCTGGCAGGGCTTTGATCCGAATAATGCTGAAACAACCTGGGAGCGGAGCAGCAAGGTTGGTACCGCGAGTGGTACCGTTGCTGGGGCCGCTACTGGCGCTGCGATTGGCTCGGTAGGTGGGCCAGTGGGGGCGGTTGTGGGCGGTGCCACCGGAGCAGCCGTTGGTGCGGTTACAGGTGCCGCTGGCGACGCTATTGGTGAAGGCACCAAAGACGCGTTTAACACCTACGACAGCGATTTTCGCGCCCACTACCAGCGCTACGGTGCAGATAGCGGCTACGACTACAATCAGTATACGCAGGTATATCGCTATGGCTATAACCTTGCCATTAACCCGGACTACCGTGGCCGCAATTGGAGCGAGATTGAGAGCGAGGCCCGTAGCAACTGGGAAGAGCATAATCCCGGTACCTGGGATCGTTTTAAGGAATCAGTTCGGTATGCTTGGGATAAAGCACGCAGTGCTATGTAGCTACTTAGTTCGCTAGTTTGCATAAACAAAGAGACCTGATAAAACAGGTCTCTTTGTTTACCTGCTGAACACCCCTAGTTGCTCAGACAATATCGTTGCACGGTTTCTAGAGATGCGAGTAGTTTTATAGAGATAGAGTTGTGGGAACGCGTGGCGTTTTGATTTGTTACATTAACCTGCTGATTAGCTACTGCCCGCTGGATTGTAATACGAGAGAAAGCCTATGCATGTCATTATTGTTGGGGCCGGATTGGCTGGCCTGGCCTGTGCCAGAATGCTTGAACGCTGGAAAGTTGATATAACAATTATTGAGGCGGCGGATGGCGTTGGGGGGCGCGTGCGCAGCGATTATGCCGACGGCTATATTTTTGATCGCGGCTTTCAGGTCGTATTCGACACATACCCTGCGGTGTTGCGCCAGCTCGATCTGGCGGCGCTCGACCTACACGCATTTGCGCCTGGGGCAATCATCTGCCTGCCGGGAAAGCAAGTTGTTCTTACCGATCCTCTTCGCGACCCGGCCTGGGCCGATCGCCTGGCAGCGACGCTGGCGGGCAGTATTTCGCCGCTGGATAAGTTGCGCACGCTTCAGCTAGCGACTGAGCTGCGCTTGCAAACAGTCGATGAAATGCTGGCTGGCCCGGATGAAACTAGCTACGATTTCCTCAAACGGCGCGGTTTTAGCGATCGCATTATTGATCTATTTTTTCGCCCATTTTATGGCGGGGTGCTTTTCGACCGTACCCTCGCGACAAGCGCCAAATGCTTACGCTTCGATTTTAAGATGCTGGCCGAGGGGCGGGCCTGCCTGCCTGCAGCTGGCATGGGTGCTATAAGTGCGCAACTAGCGGCACCTTTGCTCGAACGCGGATTGGTACACCTGAACACCCGAGTTGCGGATTTACTTCACCGGGAGGCGCGGGTTGCTGGTGTACGGCTTGCGAATGGCCAAGAGCTTTTTGCAGACGCGGTGGTGGTTGCTACGCCTGCGCCCGAGGCCGCCCGCTTAAGCGGCCTGCCAATGCCCACCGAGGAGCGCGGCACGGTTACGCTTTACTATAGCGGCGATGAGCCACTATACCAGGGGCCAAAACTGCTGCTCAACCCGCTGCCAGATGCCTTCATCAATAATGCGCAACTGCTGACGAATGTTGTGCCCGCCTATGCACCGCCGGGTAAACATTTGCTCAGCGCTACGGTCATCGGCATACCCGCCCTGAATGACGATGAGCTCTTTCGACAGGGGCTGCGCGATCTGCATCGTATGGTTGCAGGCAATATGTTGGCCCAGGCGGCATTAGCCAGCTACCAGCCGTTGCGCCTGTATCGTATCCCGTTTGCGCAGTTTGGTCAGCCGCCAGGGCTACACCCACAACTACCCGATAACCGTAGTGGCCGGGCCGGGCTATACTTCGCGGGCGAGTTTACCGAGGCGAGTAGCCTGAATGCGGCGATGATTAGTGGGGAGAAGTGTGCTGCGAACATTGCTGAAGACCTTGCAGGCTATGGGGTGTAGCTCAGCTTTTGTGCGGTGGTACTCCCCCGGCAGGCTGTGCCCACGGTAGTGCGGCAGCATCCACCTTCATTCGTTCTGTAGTGATGGTTTGCACTATACGCAAACCATCACTACAGAAGGTGAGCCTGTGTAGCGGTATGCTGAATGTAGCCTTGTGTAATCGCATGCATCATGTGGCCGTTACAAATTGTTTTTTGCCCTAAGATAGAGCAGCCGTGCGATAAATGAGTAAAGGCCAATCGAGCCAGTCACAAGTGTGAAGATGATCCAAGGCACAACGCGCATGCCGAGAGCTTTGGCTTGCGGAAGTGAGAATGCTAGGGCAGCAACAGTAGCCAGTAACAGATCGTACCAGATTTGATTGCCCCATAAATTACGGACATGTTCTGTCCAAAAGCCAGTCGGGCCTTCGGTTAACATCGCTTGGAGCGAGAGTAACAGGAATACAAACGCAAAAAAGGCCGGAACGACCCAAACGTTTTTATTCACCCTTTCCGATTTGGCACCAAGATATAATGAAACTACAACAGCGATAAGGGCGGCAACGGATGGAAATAGCGTTATTTGAGACATACGCTCTCCTCGAAGTTCAATAACATGTAGCACATGCTACACTTAATAACATGTAGCATGTGCTACATAATTTGTCAAGGTTATAGATTATGCATAAATCAGAAATAAAAAGGCAGCAACTACTCGATGCGATAGCCGACTATCTGCTGGTCAATGGCTTGCAAGATTCCAGCTTGCGGCATTTAGCCGCTGCGATAGGCACAAGCGATCGCATGCTTTTGCACTATTTCGTGAACAAAGAAGAACTCATGACTGCGTCGCTTAATCTGATTGCGGCGCGCATGCTTTCTCTACTCGAAAGTGCCCGCGCACAACCCATGCGGCTACAAACACTTCTTGCCTATCTTACAGAAATCGTCAAAGAACCAAGGTTTCGGCCCTATCTACGGCTATGGTTAGAGCTAGTAGCGCTCTCGACGTCGATGGACGTTTACCGCCTAATCGCACGGCAGATTTGTAATAGCTTTTATAATTGGATCACTTTGGCACTAGAAGTCGGGCAGGAAGAAGATCGCGAGCCATTAGCAGCGTTTATATTTGCAACGGTAGAAGGTTTTGTTCTACTCGATGCACTTGAGTGTGGCGCCCTGATTACAAGCGGTTTGCAAGGCGCTATGCGTAGCACAACATCGTCGGCAGGGGTATAATTGCCAATTGCTTTAATGGCCTCTGTTGCTTCGCATGCGTATCTGCCTGTGCCGCACTACCTACCCGTGGTAAAGCGGGTTGGAGCAAACAGGCCAATTGGATGCGGCGTAGCGCCATTCAATGCCAGGTCGGCCAGGATTTCCCCAATGACACTGGCAAACTTGAAGCCATGGCCCGAGCAGGTTGCGCTGAGGATGGCCGCTGGGTGTTGCGGGTGCGCACTGATGATAAAGTGTCCGTCGGGGGTAAGTGTGTACATGCAGGCCAGCCCGGCAACAAACGCCCCCTGGCTGAGCGCAGGAATACGGCCCGTGAGGTAGGTGCGCATGCGAGCTATTTCTGCCGGGCGCATGCTCCGATCGAGCGTTTCGGGCGTGCAGATATCATCGGGAATGCTGTGCAGCGCGACCTTCACCCCTGCGGGCAGGCCGCCCATATCGGGGAAGCCATAAAAAGTATGGCCGTCGTCGACTTCCCAAATGTAAATGGGGAAATGACTGGGATTGAACGGCGCCGCGTCACCTTGCGGCGTAAACCAATACATAACCCGCCGCTCAACATGCAGCGGCAACCCTAACCCCGCCATCAGCTCGGGCAACCAGCTGCCCGCCGTGATAACCAGGCGCGCAGCATGGTAGCTGCCTGATGCTGTTGTGACCAACATCCCCTCACCATTGGCCTCCCATTGCAGCACAGGCTCTTCGTAATGCAGCTCGGCACCGTGGGCTGCTGCTTGCGTCAAATGCGCGTGAATACAGGCTTCTGGCTGTAATACTCCCGCATCGGTTTCGTAGAGCGCAATCTCGTGCGGCGCGGGCGTGAGCACTGGGTAGCGGCGCTGAATCTCACTGGCATCGAGGATTTCGTGGGGCAGGTTGTGTTCGCGGGCGCTGCGCATACTGCCTTGCAGCAATTGGCTAGTGGGCGAGCCGATCATCAGGCCTCCGGTGGGCCGTAGCAACTGCTGGCCGCTTTCTCGCTCTAGCTGGTGCCACAATTCGTATGCCCGCAACAGTAGCGGCACATAGGCCGGGTCTTCAAAGTAAGATTTGCGGATAATGCGCGACTGCCCATGGCTCGAGCCGCGATCATTCCCCGGCGTAAAGCGTTCGATGCCAAGCACGCGTTGGCCGCGCCGCGCCAGCTGATACACCGTGGCGCTGCCCATGCCGCCAAGCCCGAGCACAATCGCATCGTACATGTTCCGCATATGTTCCTCCTATTCATTTTTATCACTTGTAGGGTTAGCGAAATGAGTGTACACACAATATTGGCACAGGCGGAAAGGGTACTGGCACAATGTACAACATTTCCGCACGGCGATAACACGATTTTGCGCATAGTAATGAGCTTTATTCGGTTGCATCCCCTGATACGCGGCACTGATTATACTCAGAACATTCATCTCTAGACGTATCGTTTTGCTGCGTGCTATCGTGGCATAGGTTAAAAAATGGTTGCCGAGTATTCGCAGCAACACCTACGCGCGGCAGGCTGTGATATGGCTGTCATCTATTAGGCCGTTACCTGCCCGCTTGCGCCGCGACCTAGATGATACATCAGCGGATTGGATAAACCTACAAGGAGGGGACATGCCAGTAAAGCGCCCGAATAAACGGTCGAATATCAAGGTTGTTATCTCGAAAATCTTTATCGTTGTCGTTGCGCTCGCTGCACTTGTTGCTGGCAGCACTGCCCTGAACGACCAGCCACGTCCGTTGGTGCAAATTACGGAATATGCGCTGGTTAGCCTGCCCGACACGTCGGCGTTATCGCGCTAGCCGATTGTTGTGCTGCAGGCTCAGCTATCATATCAACGAGCAGGAGGATTTCAATGGCGTACCAACCAACTTCGCTTTCAACCACAAGCCATACCCCAGCATCGGCGCGCGCGCATACACACACAACACTTGCTACATCGCCTGAAACGCTCATTTCCATTCCAATCGGGCTGCGCGTTGTTCGTGTGGTTGCTGTTGCGCTGGTTAGCAGTATCTTGCTACTCGCTACCTTGCCCTTGTGGGCACCTACCGGGCCGTTCCCGGTGCCGTATCTAACTGCGGATGGCTATATATTGCTGGAGCGCACCGGCGGGTTTGTGGCCTACAGTATGTTGTGGTTAGCAATGGCCCTGGGCATTAGTATCACCAGTAAGCTAGCGCGTGTGTGGCCGGGAGGCCCGGCCGCAGTTGATGTACACCAGTATGTCAGTATGCTCGGCATTGGGTTCACCCTGCTGCATGTGCTATCGCTGCTCGGGAATGCCGCCCTGGGCTACACCGTGGCGGCGGCACTGCTGCCATTCTCAGGGTCGAGCTATCGCCCATTCTGGATGGGGCTATTGGGGAAAACCGGCTTGTACCTGATGCTGATCGTCGGCTTCAGTTTCTATATTCGCGCGCGGCTGGGGCATCGCCTGTGGCGTGCGATCCATGGCTTAAGCTTTGTGTCGTTCCTGCTGTCGCTCACCCATGGGCTATTTGCTGGCACCGATACGCCTTCGTGGTGGGTGCGCGGCTTCTATATTGGCAGTATGGTGTTGCTGTTTGCGCTGCTCGCCCATCGGATTTCGGCATCGCGCAAGGCGGCCAAGCCCACAGCAGTACGGAAGCCGCGCACTCCACAGCCGAACACCTGATGTCCTATTTGCGGCCTTTCAACGTTATGTATCGCATGGAGGAATATAATGGCGTATATCATTACCGAAGCGTGCATTGATACCAAGAACGCGGCGTGCTCCTCGGTGTGCCCGGTTGATTGTATTTACGAAGGCGACGACCAGTTCTATATCAACCCGGATGAGTGCATCGACTGCGGCGCGTGTGAGGCCGAATGCCCAGTATCGGCGATTTATGCCGAGCGGGCGGTACCAGCACATTTAAGTAGCTACATCGAGAAAAATCATCACTATTGCACTGACTAAACGCGCAAAAATGCAATAACAGTGGTGCTTCGCACAGGAAGGATGGCAAAAGCTGCGTCCTTCCTGTGTCGCTTTTTGTATGGCTACCTACGCCTTCAACCGCGCCATCTTCGGGTCGAACAGCGGCTCTTCGCGCACGGTGGCGGGTAGGCGTTCGCCGAAATATTCAATCTCAACATTGCTGCCAGGCGCAGCCATGGCGATTGGCAAGTAGGCATACACAATGAACTGGCCGACGCTATAGCCATAGTTTGCACTGGCAACGTAGCTAATCGCCTTGCCATCGCCGCCAGGCGCGAAAATTGGTTCCTTTCCAAGCAGCGCGCCCGGGCCATCGAGCGTCAGGCAGCACAGTTTACGGGTTAGCCCGGCCTCTTTCGCTCGCAGCATTGCCGCGCGCCCGAGAAAATCGCCCTTGTCGAGCCGCACGGCCCAGCCCAGACCAGCCTCAAATGGGTTGTAGTCGGTATGAATATCGGCACCCCACAGCCGGTAACCCTTCTCTAGCCGCAGCGAATCGAACGCGCCGCCGCCTGCCACGATAATGCCGTGCGGTTGCCCGGCCGCCCAGAGCACATCCCACAGCCGCAGCGCATATTCGGTGGGCGTGTATAGCTCCCAGCCCAGCTCGCCCGCATACGAAACTCGCAAGGCAAACACCGGCGCATTGTCGATGGTAAGCTGCTTTGTTGAATAATATGGGAACGCGCTATTCGACACATCTTCTTCGGCGACCGCCTGTACTACCGCGCGCGCTTTTGGCCCCCACAACCCAATCGTCGCCCAGCCCGACGAGACATCGGTAACAGTCACCGAGCCATCGGTGGGGACGTGTTTGCGCACCCAGACGAGGTCGTGCGGTAACAGGCTGCCGCCAGTTATGATCCAGAAGCGGTCGGCGGCGCGCCGCACCACCGTCACATCCATCACGATTCCGCCGCGCTCGTTCAGCATGCTGGTATACACAATCTTCCCGACTGGCCGATCGAGCTGGTTCGCGGCGAGCCAGTTCAAGTAGGCCAGCGCGCCCGGCCCGCTCACCTCGATGATTGCCAGCGCAGCCAGGTTGAACATGCCCACACCATCGCGCACGGCTAAATGTTCAGCGCCCTGAATGCGCGACCAGAACTGCCCGGCCCAACCTTCGCGCACTGGGACGCGCTCAGCGTAGGTTTCGAGCAGGCGCGCGTTGGCTTCGTACCATTGGGCAACCTCCCAGCCGCCGCTTTGGAAGAAATACCCTTCTTGCTCGGCCAAGCGTGGGTGGAACGGGCTGAGGCGCACATTGCGCGGGCGCTCAATTGGCTGCAAAGGGTGGATGATGTCATACACTTCGCGGTAGTTCTGGGCGCAGCGTTCGGCCACATAGGCGCGGCTGGTTTGGTGTGGCTGGAAGCGCGTAATATCGGCCTCGCGTAAATCCATACTGGGTGTGCCCTCAGTCATCCACTCGGCGATGGCACGGGCTGCGCCGCCCGCATGCGTGAGCCACAGCCCAACACACGACCACAGGCCAGCTACCGGTGTTTCGCCCATCACCGGGTAGCCGTCGATGGTGAAGGCAAACATGCCATTGAATTTCGTCACCAGGTCGGCAGTGCGCAGCGCGGGCATTAGCTCAGTCGCCGATTCCCAACCTGCAGTGAAATGCTCGGGCGTGAATGGCAGCTGCGCCGTACCGCCGCGCGCGCCAAGCTCGTGGGCTTCAACCATCAGTGGCACATGCCGGTAGCTGCCTACCCCATATTGCTGGTAGTGCTGGCGGAAGTACATGGCATGATCCTGGTGGCGTAGCAGCGGGTGGCGCACTTCAACATCTTCGTTGGCGAGCGCGGGCAGCGGAGTTGTGACGGTGTACAGGTGCTGCGCGGCTTGTAATGGGATGCGGAAGCCGAGCTTTTCGGGCAGCAGCGGCCCCCAGATATTCGTGCAGAGCAACACCTGCTCGACGGCGATCCGCCCGTGGTTGGTCACTACGGCTGCGATGCGCCCGTGCTGTACCTCCAGGTCTTGTACCTCGGTATTGCCGTAGAACACCACGCCCATGGCTTCGGCGGCCTGTGTGATGCGTGTGAGCAGCCGCACCGCCTTGGCAACCGCGTCGCGCGGCGTATACAGTGCGCCATGAATGACCTTCGGATCGAGGATGGGGATGAGCTGCTGCGCCTCGCTGGGTGAAATGACCTCGGCGGGTAAGCCGTAGGCATAGGCCCAACCCTTGCGGCGTTGCAGATCGTGCAGACGATCGAGGGTGTATGCCACCTCAAGCCCGCCCACACCAAAAATCGCTGGTTCGTCTGGCTCGGTATTAAATTCATCGTAGAACGCGCGCGAGTATTTTGCGAACTCGGCCATCATTTTCGAGGAATTCGTGAGGAACATGCCGCCAGGTGCGTGCGCGCTCGACCCATCGACCTCAAGCAGCTTGCCTTTTTCGAGCACGACAATATCGTGCCAGCCAAGCTTCGCGAAGTGATAGGCAACGCTACAACCAACAATACCGGCACCAATGATCACGAGCCTGGCGTGCTGTTGCATAGAATCCTCACAATGTGCGTTATGGTTGCCAGCTGGCGGCAACGCACCGCCAGGCGCATGTAATATTCATAGATGGCGCTGGTGGGGAAGTGCCTGAGAGTATATCTGAAGTGCAACTGCGCCGCAACTTTGGGTGTTGCGTATGGCGCAACGTGGGGCATTTTCTGCGCCAGGATGCGCTAAACTCATATGCAACACCCTGAATCACCTTGCCTGCTCATTGTTTGCCAGGCGCATTGACAGGATAAGCGTGCCTTGCTAGCATAGAACAACGTTACTATTCACGCGTGCGGTTAGGGAAACGTTCGGCAGAGCGGGCGCGCGCCTTGGCAGCTTCTTTCGCGCGGTTCTTTGGCGGGGTCTGGGTGGCAAGTTCGTTCAGCAGGGTATGTGCAGCCGTAGCGATGGTATCGACTGCCTGGGAAAACGCGGCTTCGTTAGCTTTAGAAGGATTGGCGAAACCGCTGATCTTACGCACAAACTGCAACGCCGCCGCCTGAATCTCATCATCCGTCGCGGGCGGCTCGAAATTAAACAGCGGTTTGATGCTTCGGCACATCAGTCATTCCTCTCAACTTACGCTTCTGGTGCAAACGCCAACCCACGCGCAGCCAGCGCCTGGCGCAGCTGGGCAATTGCGTTAGGCCCGATGCCGTGCAGCTTCAGCAGCTCTGATGCACGCACATCGGCAAGCTGTGCTAATCGCTCGTACCCGGCGCCAGCGAGCGCCCGACGCGCCGGGGCCGCAAGTTTGGCTGGCAGATCGCTCTCGTTCGGTTCAGGTGGCATTGCGAGTACCTTCTTCCACATAAACCCTTAGCTATTGTGCTGCTCGTTGCGCCCAATCGCGCTGAAGTAGCGAGAATACGACCGTATCAGTGAATTGGCTTTCGGCTGGTTCGTAATAGTTTTCGCGAAAGTAGCCTTCCTGCACAAAGCCAAGCTTCTCCAACACGCGCCGCGAGCCAATATTGGCCGGGTGAATCTGCGCCTCGACGCTGTGCAACCCCATCTGGGCAAACCCAACCCAAAGCATTGCGGCCAGGGCCTCGGTCATCACGCCCTGGCCCCACCATTCTTGCGCAAGCTCGTAGCCAATTTCTGCGCGAAAATGCGCCCTGATGAGCCGCCAGAAACCGCAGGTGCCAATCAGCTGATCTTGCGCGCGGTCGACAATCGCCCAGCGTATTCCTTCCTGCTCACGAAATGCCTGATCAAGCCGCGCCACATGCTCAGCTGCCTCGGCCAGTGTTGCCATGGGCGGGCGACCAAAGTAGCGCAGCACCTCGGGGTTACGCATAATCTGAAAAATGGCAGGCGCATCCTCTGGCACGACCGCGCGCAGCACAAAGCGCGGTGTTTCGAGTACCGGGAAGGCCGCAAAGATGCTATTGATATCAGTCATGGGCGTAGGTAACTCCGCTAGAACACAAATTATTGGAGCATTCCCCGTGCCGCCACCGGCCAGGTCACTTCAACCACGCCGCCGCGCACGCCAACCAGCTGGTTAAAGAGGTTGACGACCGGGCAGCAGTGATTCGCTACCACCGTCAGCCGCTCGCCGATGGTGGGCCGTCGCGCACAGGCGGTAAAATCAACTGTTCCATGCTCTTCAGAAAGCCCGGTGATGCGCGCCTCAGGGTATTCAAGAATTAGCCCGTACCCATCCTGGCCCAGCAGATCAGAAGAAAAGGTTTTGCTGCCACCATCGATAATGCCGCGCTCGGCGGTGGGCCGACTCACGACCGTAACATGCACGGTGAAGGCACATTCCTCAAGCGTGAGCGCGCCTGAGTTTATCGTGTAGCGGTCGCCAAAAAGATACATACCGGCGCGGTGCTCGGTAATACCGGCGAAACTATGTGCCTGCCACATCTGGGGCGTGCCGCCGCCACTTACTCGCTCGGTGGCAATGCCCGCGGCAGCGAGCAGCGCGGTTGTTGCTTGCGCGAATTCGGCGGCGCGCGCACTGCTTGGGTAGGTCATCAGCCCGCCGAAGCGCAGCCCCGCGCTGCCAGCGATCAGCTGTGCGAGCTGTGCAGCTTCTTCCGGCGATTGGACCCCACAGCGCTTGGCTCCACTATCGAATTCGACCAGCACTGGCAGCACCAGCCCGGCCTGGCGCATCGCAGCATCGAGTCCCTGCACCGTCACACCTGAGTCGGTGGTGACGCTGAGTGTGCAGCGGCGCGCCAGCTGTGCCAGCCGTGCAAGTTTGGCCTCGCCCACAATGTTATAGGGCAGAAATATATCCTGTATTCCAGCATCGGCCATAACCTCGGCCTCGCCTAGCTTCTGGCATGTGATGCCAACTGCGCCTGCTGCGAGCTGCATATGGGCGATGGCCGGAATTTTATGCGTTTTGATATGCGGCCGGTTCAGAATGCCGTGGGTATCGAGATAGGCCTGGAAGCGCGTAATATTTGCTGTGAGGCGATCAAGATCCACAACAGCGACCGGGGTTTCAAGCTGTTCGATGTGCATAGCGTTTGTACCCTACGTATAAGGCGGCAGCGTGCGTGTATCATACCAGATTTGCCTGGCGTGTATCGCTCTGTTTTCTGCTATCATAGGACTTTGCTTACCCAAGCAGTGTTTCCCGGCTGCCCAGCAGCAACGCCCAGAACCCTACAAGGAGGAACCTATGCATGTCATTAGTGTGAATATTGGCAAGGCCCAGCGCTTCGATGCTGCAAAACCCGCAGGCCGTACCGGCATCTTCAAACACGCGGTTGCGACGCCGGTGATGGTTGGCAGCGTGGGGTTAGCGGGCGATGCCATTTGTAATACCAAACACCACGGCGGCCCCGACCAGGCGGTGTATGTGTATGGCGAACGCGATTATGCCTGGTGGGCGGCGGAACTGGGGCGCGTACTTGCGCCTGGTACCTTCGGCGAGAATATCACGATTGCGGGCTTCGCAAGCGCCCAGGCCGCTATTGGCGATCGACTTACTCTGGGCGAGGTGACACTCGAAGTGACGGCGCCGCGTATTCCGTGTGCAACCCTCGCGCGGCGAATGGACGACCCGGATTTTATCAGGAAATTCCGCGAGGCCGAACGACCAGGAGTGTATTGTCGCGTCATTCAGGCCGGGCTGGTGCAGGCTGGCGATGCGGTAAGCTTGCTTCCCTACCAGGGCGAGGCGATTACCATTCTTGAGCTATTTCGCGATTACTATAGCCGCGACCGCGATCGCGCCACCATCGAACGCTTTTTAGCGGCCCCGATTGCTGCTCGTGCGCGCAGTGAAAAAGAGGCGCAGCTGCGTAAATTACTTGCGCCCCTCCCGGGCACGACTATGATATAAATACAGGGCTTACGCGGTCGCCCACGTTTGAAGAATATTGCCTGCGCTGCTGCAGGCAACAACGACAAGCGCGTAAGTTCAGTCATTTGATAGACAGCGGCGATAGAACCCAGGGTGGCTCAACCACCCTATTTTTATGCCTCACTTTCGGCCCCCACCCCTTCCCCGGAAAAGCGCAGTGGCACATACCGGCAGGAATTCTGGCACATACTCACAGTCCATCCTGAATATAGACTAATGTGATTCGGCCATTCTACTGCGCTTATTTACCATATTTTAACTTTTAGCTATACCTCGGCGGTGCCCTGAACATACAGCGAACATTTTTGCCTAGCGGCGGAACAGAGGGCCGTGCTATGGTTATGCCAGGTTAAGGAACGGTTAAACAAATGCTGCTCCATAACCAACTTTAACAACCAGGATACGTACACCGCCGACGAATCGCACATTGTGCATTTTCGTCTACGGCTTGGCAATGCGCTAGCCGTATCGTTTTTCTTCCGCCCGCTGGTAGGCACAGGTAGCCAATTGTCGGCTACCCCCGTTCTACCTTAACCCATTGAAAATACAAGGAGTACATAATGAACGCTCGCATTCACCAACCTGAAGTCACGTATCTTCGGAAGCGCCGCGCGCGCTCGTTCGTCACGTTCTTTGGTACACTGGCCCTACTAGCGTGCGTACTTGCCACGTTATTTGCGGTACCGGCGACAACCCAGGCGGCACCCGCCACCGCGGGCGGCCCGCTCGTGCTGGTGCAGCCTGCCAGCGGCGGCTACCTGGGCAGTACGCTAGAGTTAGCCCAACGCCAGCAGCTCGCCAGCCAGGGTGTCGAACCCTACAAGTCGGCAGTTGGCAATGCAATCAGCTTCGCCAACGGCAAGCTCAGCAGCAACCCCTCGCCGCAAAACCCGCTAAACATCAGCGGTACCACTGGCCCGTTTGTGGACGATACCGCCACCGCCTACGGCCTGGCACTCGCCTACAGCACGACCGGGAATGTGGCGTATGCTAAGAAATCGCGCGATTTCATTATGGCGTGGGTGAACACAACCAAGAGCACGAGCAATACCTGCCCCAACAGCGGTTCGTGCCAGACCTCATTGATCATCGGGCGCGTAGGCCCTGGCTTTGTCTTCGCCGCCAACCTGATCAAGCCCTCGGGCGCGCTCAGTGCCGCCGATGACACCGCCTTCCGTAACTGGCTGCGCACGGTCATTCTGCCCACCGCTTCGGTGCGCACCAACAACTGGGGTGACGCAGGCACGTTTATGCGGGTCGCAGTGACCGATTACCTGGGCGACGCGGCTGGCTTTAGCGCCGCGATTGCGAAATGGAAATCGCTGGTTGACCTGATCGCTGCCGATGGGCATATCCCCGAAGAAACCCGCCGTGGCAGCAGTGGCCTGAACTACACCCAGGAAGCGCTGGACTATAAGATCGCGGCAGCGGTGATTGCCCAGCGGCGTGGTGTGAACCTGTGGGACTATGGCCGCTTCAAGCTGGCCGTTGATTACGCCGCGAAGTATGTACTTAGCCCGAGCAGCTGGCCGTGGTCAAGCGGCGCCTCCGCTAGCATCCACCCGCTGTGGGAAGTGGCGTACCAGCACTGGCAGAACCCGGCGTACAAGTCAATCATCCTGAAGCGCCGCCCGTATGGTGCCGATGGACACTCCGCCCTTCGCTGGACGACCTTGACCAACGGTTTGCCATTCTAATACCACTCACCCCACGGTAAACCTAATTCGCCGCAGCCCCGCCACATTGGCGGGGCTGCGGCGTGGTTGGGCAGAATATTTAAATATCGATGGCGTATTCGGGATAGAGTCTATGGACACAATCTGGACAGATGCTATGACTAAAATCGGCTTCGGAATGCTTCTGAATATATACTTCAATCTGGTGCCAATATCCTTGATCGTCGCGGATATTTTTACAGCTTGCACAGATGGGTAGTAACCCGGAAAGCAATTTTACCTTTTCTAATGCGGCTTGTAACTCAACATTTTTAAGCCGGTGAATTTCAGCTTCCTGCTTTGTCGTTTCAATTTCATGCATTACTTGCAAATTGCGGAGCTTTTCAGCTGCCTCTTCGTTGTATACCTGTTCTTTAATCTGTTGAAATTGCTTGTAGTGATTGAGCGCTTGCGCAAATTTGCCTTGGCGTTCATATAGTTCAG
>JAFEAS010000199.1 GCA_018266315.1 Chloroflexi bacterium SZAS-1
AGAAGCTATGTTACACCGTCGAGTTGCAGCTGATTACCAGTTGAGGCAGAAATCCATAGAGCGTCCAGTTGCAATTTATCGAGATCAAATGTCGTTTGTGGCGGATTATAAGAGAGTGGTACCACTGTATTCGTATAGCCATTTCCAAAAGCAAAACCCTCGCGAGAATATTGGGGAGTCAGTAAGCCAATCCGAATGCCATGTGCTTTGCTCATCTCGTTGATTGCATGAGCAAATGGCGACAGGGCATCATAATAGCGACTTTCCTCATCTAAAGGCAATATTTTATTGAGGTTACCGATTAAGAAAGCTGGACGTGACGCAGGAACCAATCGTGACAGAAAATTATCTAGCGCATAAAATCGCATTACATAGATCACAGCAGCAACTATTAACGTGGTAAATATAAAACGCGTTTTTTTATTTTTTAGTGCAACGCCATCCAAGAACAATGCCGAAGCTGGGGTAATAATTGGAAGCGCCGCAAGGGCAAAGCGATTAACCGATGGTTGATGGCGCATTACAAAAAGAATAAACGTTAAAAAAAACACACCAAAGCCAACAACTATTGCAGCGGGCTTAATCTGAAGCCGATTTTTTAAAAACAACCGCACTACAATGTAGGTAATCGATGTTAAACAAACGGACAGCCAAATAAGGCCAATACCTTCAACCCGAGACGCTTCAAAAATATTATGATAAGGTATATCAGTATTATTTTTGAAAGGTGGAAACCAAAACCAAAAGAAAGTTGGTGCTAAAATAAGTTCAGTGTTCTTTAACAAAGATGAGATACTAGGATGAATATGTATAAGTTGGTTTGCATCTATACCAGATATACTATGCATCAAAAAATAGTTTTCGAGGTAAAACGGAAGTGCTAGAAAAAGCAAACTAATAGACGCAGCAACCATAAATATCTTACGATGAAGAGGCTTATGAAATCGGCACTGCCATATGCAGTACAGGCCGATACATAATGCCAAAGCGGCCGCCTGCGACTTCACGCCAACCGCTAGCGAGCAAGATACAAAAGCGGCTATCAGCGCAAACATACTGCGATGGTGGCGATAGCTGAGCATGAAATACACTGAAGTGGCAACAAAAAAAGCTATGATAATATCGACCAGCGAGATTGTTATTTGCCCAAGAACACTTGGTATAGAGAACCAGAGTAGAGCAGCTAAGGAAGCCGCGCTCACAGTAGCACCGAGTTTCCTCGAAATACCGAAGATTGCTATACCTGTACCATAGCAACAAATTAATTGTACTAATCCGCAAAAGCGATCGGTACGCAAAAATAGAACCGGCAGTAATTGAATAATATTTCCTGTAGCAGGGAATGTACCTATGCGTGGATTATTTGCCAAAAACGGCTCTACTGCGCGAAATTGCAGCCAATAACCAAGGCGTGGCAAATGATACGCTAAGTTATCGGCGCCAATTTCAGGTGCAGCAAGCGCTGTAATAAACGAGAATAAACCAAAAATCACAAGGATAATAAAAACAACTATTGGTATCCAGCCTTCGCGGGCGAACACTATTGAGCGAAATCTACTTATTATTCGCCTGAAAAGCCCTCTTGCATCAAAATAAGCTGGATACCGACGTGCAATAAGCCAGGTACATCCGGCCCCACCAACAGCAAGTAAACACATAAGGGAGGGGCTAAGGGCATAAAAAAAAGACAGCAACGTGCTGTACAATACGATCAGCGCAAACACCCAAAGCATAAAGCCGAGAATACCATCGAGTGGGTTAGCTGTTTTATATGCTGCAACTTGCCACCCCGCCCAGCCCAGGCATATCAGGGTAACCAGAAACAGTAGAATTGCAAAAAACAGTCCCATAATATACTTCTTAGCTTACCAGTCTATCATCCTTGCTGCTTATACCACTCAATCGTGCGGCGTAGCCCCTCTTCAAACGAGGTGTGTGCACGGAAACCAAAATACTGTTCTGCACGCTGCACATCCAGCTGGCGGCGCGGCTGACCATTTGGCTTGCTGGCATCCCACACAATATCGCCCTGGAAACCCGTCAGGCGTGCGATCGTTTCAACCAGATCGCGAATCGAAATTTCCATCCCGCTGCCCAGATTGACCGGCTCACTCTCGTTATAGCGTTCAGCCGCTAATACAATGCCTTCCGCTGCATCTTCAACATACAGAAATTCGCGGGTTGGCGAGCCATCGCCCCAGACTTCAATCGTTGCTGCGTTGGCGGCAACTGCTTCGACACACTTTTTGATCAGCGCTGGGATGACATGTGATGATCGCGGATCGAAGTTATCGCGCGGGCCGTACAAATTCACCGGCAACAGGTAGATCGACTCGAAGCCATATTGCTGGCGGTAGGCTTGGCTCTGCACGAGCAGCATTTTTTTCGCTAGCCCATACGGCGCGTTGGTTTCCTCAGGGTAACCATCCCATAAGTTCTCTTCGTGGAAGGGAATCGGGGTAAACTTGGGGTAAGCGCAAATCGTGCCGATCGCCACAAATTTGCCCACGCCAGCCTGGCGCGCGGCTTCCATCAGCTGTACACCCATCATCAGGTTATCGTAGAAGAACTCGCCCGGCTTTTCGCGATTAATGCCAATGCCACCAACCGAGGCCGCCATATGAATAATAATGTCCTGGCCTTCAACCACCCGGCGGCACACCTCCATAGCGCGCAGGTCGTCGGTGGCGCGGCGCGGAATGGTGATTGCCTCGGGTGCAGCCCCGCGCTGCTTCAACATATCGACCACATACGAGCCAAGAAAGCCCGAGCCGCCAGTCACAACAATGCGCTTATTATTCCAATAGGTATTCACAGGTTATTCCTTTCAGCTTGTGACAATTACCGCCAGCTCTTTCAGCTTAAACGCGAGCGGCCGGTAATCGTCAACGCCGAAATAGTTAAATGGCACAATATAAGTGTTTGAGGTAATCTTTAATTCATGCGCGCCAATGGCTAGTGGTGGTAATTGAATTGTGAAATCAAACTCCTGGCCGTACCCTAATGCCTTGCGTCCGATCGAATTGCCATCAACAAATAGCTCAATCGTGATCGGCTTGGGCATACGAAAGCCCTCGGTGCCGCCAGCAATGCACAACTGACTGGGCTGGCCGCTTACCTCGATCGGGGCAATGTATGTTGGCCCTACCCACCGATCGGCATGCTGCGCACTAAAATCACGCCATGCCAGCGTTGCAGGGTGCGGCCGTGTTGGTTTCACCAATGTTGCCAGGCGGCGTAGGCGGGCGCGTTGTTGCAGCAACTGCCAAACCCAGGGCTTTACCACAGGCATAACAACAACATCAGCTACGATATCCGGTGCTAGCAGCGCGCCTGCGGCCAGGTAAGGCACGGTTTGCAAACGGCGGGCCTCACGCCACTGCTGGCGGCCCTTACGCAGCAATTCCGCAGCGCGCCGCCGCCGATCAAGGCGGTAGCGGGCATAGGAGCCACGCAGCTGCCAATACTGAAGGCTGCTGGGTGGCCCCCAGTAACGCCGACTCACCGCAATTGCCTGCTGCAAGCGCTGGGCATCAGTAACCGAGATGGTTTTCGATTGTGCTTGCAGGCGGTAGGTCGCTAATACCTGATCGATTGTATGGAAGGGATAAACCTTACTAAATCGGCAGAACAAATCGTAGTCGAGCATCAGGCGCTCGCGCTCATCGAGCGGGCCGCACCGTTCCCATACCTCGCGTGCCCAAAATACAGCGGGCTGCGGTATGCAATAGCCGCGCCAGATCTCTAGCACACGGCGATGGCTTTCGAATGCACTTGGGTGCTCAACGCCAATAAAATGGCCGACCTCATCGGTAAACCTGCACCGCCCCATCACCACATGCCGTCCGCGGGCAGGATCGATCTCTTGCGCCACACGGTGCAGCGCGCCTGGCAGAAAGGTATCGTCTGAATTGAGAAAACAGAAGATTTCACCCGTAGCCGCACGGAAGCCCTTGTTAATCGCATCTGCCTGGCCATTATCGGGCTCGCGTATCACGCGGAGATGGGAGTAACGCGCGAGTATGGCGGGTGTCTCATCAGTAGACATGCCATCTACAACAATATGTTCGATGTTCGGGTAGTGCTGTGCTGCAACGCTCTCGATCGTCTGCTCGATAAATGCGCCTTGATTATACGAGCTGGTAATGACGGAAATACGTGGAAAAGTTTGCATAGTAGTTCTATTTTTACCGTTGATGAAGTTGTTGATGCACCCGATAGAATACACCCAGAGTCTCAATCGTATGGCGTTGCCACGAGAATTTTGCGGCCTGGGCATAACCACGCGTGCGCAGTAATGCACGCAATTCAGCATCGCGCAGCACCTGTGCTAATGCGTCAGCAAACGCCTCTGGATCGCGTGGGTTAGCCTGAAGCGCGGCATCCCCTGCGATCTCGGGCAGGCTCGTGGTGTTGCTGCATACCACTGGGCATCCGCTCGCCATTGCCTCAAGCACCGGCATGCCAAACCCTTCAAATAATGAAGGAAACAGCAAGCTAGCAGCGCCACGATACAGCGCTGGCAGATCAGCGCGCGGTACATACCCTAAAAAGCGCACCTGCGAGCGTAAGCCTTCGGCTTCAATGTGTTGCTCTAACTCGGGTTGGGCCTCGCGCATGCCGCCCGTGCAAATAAGCAGCGGAGTGTAGCCATAGCGGTCGCGTAATACGCGTAATGCGGCAAGCGCGGTGCGATGATTTTTGTGGTGCCAGGTATGCGCTGGGAAGAATAGATACTGCTCCAATTGCAAGCCATACCGCTGTAACAGAGCCTTATCTTCATGTTGTGCAGACGCCACGGCAAAGATTGGGTCGGCCGCAAGTGGAATAGCCGTGATTTTTTCGGGCGCAACACCCAGGCGCTCTATCAAGGTCTGGCGGGTAAATTCCGAAATAGCGCAGATATGGTCGGCACGGCGTATAGCATCGCCATACAGGCGCCGCCGTTCCTCAAGCGCCGCTTCTGAAAAAAACTCGGGCAAGAACTCATGCTGAATATCGGGCACCATTAACACCTGGCGTAGTGGGTAAACATCCGGGTGAATATACCCAGGAAACGAGTAAGCAATGTCGGCATCGAGCGCGCGAGCGAACAGCAGGTTAGCCACCTCAGGCGATTTCCAATAATCGAGGTGCAGCCGCGCATGCACAACCCGCAGCAACTTCGCTAGCGCTCGGTCGGTGTAGGCACGCACCGAATCTTTACTTACTACCTGTACATTGGTATGCCCACGCAGATCGAAGTCGTAGGCAACCCGTGCAGGAAGAATCGCAGTATAGTGATTATGGTAATCGAGCGCGAGCAGCTCACGCATAAACGAGCGTGCCAGGTTTTCAAGCCCGCCTGCCATACCTGGTAGCATCCAGCGCATATCAATTGCAACACGCATGGGCGGCATATGGCACTGGGCCGCAACAACGGCTGATTGCACTTCCTGATAATAGTTGGCAGCAACACGCAGCGGGTTGTGCCGATCAAGCACCACCGCTCGCCCGGCGAAGCGCAAATTATCACGATAGCTCGGCGACTGTAGTGCTTGCGTCACTGCGGCGGCCAGACTAGCCGTATCATCGGCAATCGCCAGATTTATGCCATCGTCATAAGCCAAACCCTCAGCCCCAATGGTCGTTGAGACGACGCATTTCTCCATACCCCAGGCTTCCAGAATTTTCTGCCGCGCGCCTGAGCCATAGCGCAGTGGCACCACGACGACAGCAGCACTGGCAATGAAGGGGCGAATATCGGGAACACCACCAGTAACATGCACACCAGGCAAGCGATCCAGCTCTTGTACCGCTGCGGTGGGATGCCGCCCCACAACAAAAAACTCGGCATCTGGCTGGATTGCGCGAATATGCGGCAATACTTCGCGCGCAAAATAGATCGCTGCATCGGCGTTTGGTGGATGATTCATTAGCCCAGTGAACACAATCCGATTGGCAACTTCGCCGCCAGGCTGTGGCTGAAAGTACTCAGCATCCACAGGTAAAGGCACTACCGCGATCTTACGCGGGCGATAATGCGCGCGTACCCAGGCGGCATCCTCCTCAGAAACAGTGGTGACGAGATCATAACGCTGACAATACGCGCGTTCGAACGCATAGTAGCGCCGCGCTTGATACAGCAGCCACTGACGCTGCCACCAATGCGCGCTAGTAGCAGCCTGACGTTGATACACAAGCGCGCGTACATCGTGCATTACAAGCACGCTCGCGGTCTGGCGCGGCAGATAATCGATCATCCGGGCCGCACTACTCTCAATAACCGCGAGTGCTTGCCATGGACGTTCTGCCAGCGCCCGCTGAAGACCCGGTGCCATATTGCGGAAGCAACCATCAAGCACAATCGTATCTACCGGGCGAGTAAAACCGGCTTTGAAAATATCAACCAGAGTGCGCAGATACGTATGTACCTGGCGCACTGCGGTAGGGCGAGTAGCAGCTACTGGCGAAGCATCCAAATGCGGGCTTTCCCAGAGATATAGTTCAGCGCCCGCCTCAGCCAACCCTTGCACTTTTTGCAGGTCAGCGCGGGTGTGCGCCATCGACACCAGACCAACCTGCGGAGCAAGTGAGGCTAGATGCAGCGTGGTGAGGTATTCAACACCACCACCACCGGGAAAAATCGGCAAGTGCGTATTAAGAATCAGCACATTTACATCAGCAGGTGATGTAGCTGTTGCTTGCCGCGCGGACTCAAAAACTATCTGCTCAGCTTGTTGTTGTGTTGGGGCCAAGTAAGTCATTCCCAGCTACATTATGGCTTTGCAATCACTGCAGCAAATTGAATATAACAGCTCGGATCGATATCGGTAGCATTCGTGACCCGATAGATAGTCATATTCATCGTACCAAGTTGCTGCTTAACCCGTCGCGCAAGATGAGCAGGATCATAAAAGCGACCATGCCGATTAAGCCATCCGGGTTTAGCATAAATAGTGGCATCTTCCTCAAATGGAACTTGTTGGGCCACTGCAACAACTGGATCAGTCAAGACAGCATATTCCCGAAATAGGTAGATCGGCGCAAAGCAAACGCGCCCACCAGGCTGCAGCACCCGATTAATCTCGGTAATGAAGCGGATATCAGCGTCGCCCTCAAAATGCTCGAAAGAGCAGTGCAAGGCCATTTTGGTAGCAAATCCATCGGGTACTGGCATTGCGGCTGCATCACCGCCGATCTCATCGCCATGCAAACCAGGCGGGTAGGCAAGATCTTGCCGATAGGTAGTACAGCCAAACAAGCGCGTGTATATTTCAGGCACAGGCGAGTGCTCGCTGGCAATATCAATATACACATCTTTTTGCGTAAGCCCAAGCAGCTTCGCAGCTATGAAATGCTCAAGTGATTTTTCAGGCAAGTTAAAATCGTAGTAGGTGGGGTAGCGGGTAGTATATTGCGCCGCAGCGAAATATGCCCGATATTCCTCAGGTGTAAGCGTCAAATCCTCAACAGAAAAACCCTGTTCACGCAAATCCTCAATAATAGTACGAATAATCTCAGGGGTATATTGTAGTGGTTCGTTCGTCTTCGGGGCGCGAAGCTGGGCAAAGGCTTGCTGCTGATTAAGTTGCACGGCCGCTGGCGAACCGGAGGCTGCAACTTGCTGTAAGGGGCCGCCTGGAGTGGGGAGCTTCTCCGTGGGCACAACTCCATTGCTGCTGGGCTGGCCTTGCGCAAACAATGCACGCAGGCGCTCAATCATTCTACTCATTTGCATAACCTCATGTGGAAGTGCCATTCCAAAACGCGCTAGCTTGGGTGTTGCTCGCAACAACGCTACTGCTGCAGCGATCTGGCGCTGAACCTGGCCTAATTCAGCTCCCTGGCGCTGAATGACCTCAAAGCGCGCAGCCCGGTCGGCCTCACTCAACTGCAAGCGTTCCTTCAGAAACGCTACATCAGCTTCCAGGGCAGGAATCCGGCCCAACGCCACACCTTGCTGTTCAATAAGCTCAAGACGCGCAGCCCGGTCGGCTTCGCTGGCCTGCAGTTGTGCCTGGAGCGCGCCCAGGCTGGCCTTTTGGCGTTCTAATGCAGCAAGGTGCTCGGCATTACTATCAAGTAATGCTAACACGAGACGACCATGTGGCGTGCTACTCAATGATTGCACTACGTCTTCGGGCGGCACGGCAGTGAGCGGCATACGGCTCACGGCCATAAACATATCGTAATGCCCAAAAATCGCTGTCTCAAACACAATATGCTCGGCCCCAAGGCGACGAAAAAGTTCACGCACCGCTTGCTTGCTAAAGAGGTGCAGATGCTCTTTACTCTGCAACATTTGAAGAAAAGAAGACTGTTCCGCCCGCATTGCCTCATACGATAGCTCAGATGGGAACTGGGGTGTTTGGATAAGGAGAAACCCATCGGAGGTAAGCAGCGAAAGGCAATGCTGAAGAGTACTCATTGGATCTGGCAAATGCTCAAGAACATCCATAAGAACAACGATATCCAAAGAGCCGGGGGCAATTGCCTGCTCTTCAACCGGGCCTAGCAGCATAGGTACGTCAAAGGTTTGCTGCGCAAAATCGACAACCCAAGGACTTAGCTCAAGCCCACGCGCTTCGAAGCCGGCCCAACGTAACAACGCCACAAACCCGCCATGGGCGCTGCCAAGCTCAAGTGCCTGCGCAGGCGGCAGCTTGTATTTTAAGAGCGTGCGCAGCCAAAATAAACCCCGCTCGGGCAGATCAGTACGCGCGCGATCTTTAATAGTACTGAAACCAAGATCATGTTCCTGATGGGCAAACCAATAGTTCTGCCCATAGAGGTCATGTTCTTCATCGGTTATATGCACAATTGACCGGTCTGGCTGCCGGAGCGAAACCAGCGTCTCGCATACCGAACACTTTGCGTATTCGGGCGAAAAGGCTTCTAAATCTCTATTTCCGCACCAGCATCGCAGCGGTTCTTGCGTCATCGTTTCCTCGCATAAAACACCACACCGCTTCCAACCGTCCAGTCTTGTTCCAATTTTAATACGCCGGACATAATCTCGCGGAAGGCTGCTGGAAACTGCGGAATGCTTGTAAGGTATGGATATAAATAATCGCCAAGCTCGTTGCTACCACGCCGGACGTGCCACATGTGGTCAAGAAAGAGAAACAGGCGGCTCGTCATCTCTGGCAAAATAGCAATATGCTCTAATACCTCAAACCCCGCCTTATCGAGCTGTTGTAGCCAGCCCGCAAGTGGCAACGGATTGACCAAGTGATGGTAGCGCTCATACTCAAGCTGTAAAGCCGTAGCCCGCGCTGGGTCGTCAAGATGGTCAACCAATGCAGGCAGCGATCGCCATTCGACAAATTTTTCGGTCACAACACTTAACAAGAAGGGGGAGTGCGATTGTAAATTGCGCGCAATTCCCGCCAACACCGCATCCAGATGATCCATATGCTCAAGCGAACAGTTGGCGAATGCAGAGGCAAAGGTATGGGCAAATGTTGGCAGTTCATGCGCTTGGGAAACTACCACCCCTCGATAAACCTGGGAGCGACGCGCGGCATCTGCAACACCAGGATCCATATCGACGCCGACAACATTCTGGATTTGCGGCCAGACGAGTTGAAAATAGCGGCCATCACCACAACCAATATCCAGCACTGGTTCTGGAAGCGTATAGCGTTGGTAGGCAGCGTATTCCCATGACCGCCACAGTAACATTGGTGGAACATAGGGATACAAAGTGCTTACAGCGTCGTAGCCCTGTAAAATCTCATCAATTGATAGAAAACTTTGTTTCAAGCTAACCTCAAAACGCTTGGACGTAGCGCCACATGCTACCTACGATGCGTCATCTTCACAACTTCACCAGTTCATATGGCTCTCGTACCCTGTTGCAATCAGCAACTGGCCGAAGCGATCCTTAAACTCACGCTTGACCCTTCGGCTAAAGTGGTTGCGCCAATCGCCAGCAATGCCCTTCCGCTCATGCGCCGATACATCTTCACGCCCACGATTGCGGCCATTCGTCAAACTAGCAAAACGATTTTTAAGCACTATCTGCCGAAATTGTTCGCGCGAAACTGGCAATCGACACTCGTCAATTAATACTGGCTCAAGTAGCTCAAGGTCGTGCTCTAGCAAGTCTTCATAGCGCAATATGTGCTCACCCGCCTCAACCCAAGAAGCTTGAATACGAGCGCAAGCTGGCAACCACTCAGCCATCAAATAGAGCAGGCCATCGTCCTTACTGCGCGATTGCAATATCTCACGCCAATCTTTGATGAGTGGCGATAGCACCGGATGGCTGACTTTGAAGCTAAAATAGGCTGAAACTAAGGTATCGCGCAGATCGCGGATAACTACAAATCGCGACCAGTTTGCTGGCAGTTGCACAGTATCATATTGCTGTTTTGTTACATAGACGGTTGGATACACTTTGCCGACTTCGATAGGATGCCGCAGGAACTGTAACTCATCGACCTGAGGCGCGACAATACGCTCACTCGCACAATCCTGCAATATTTTATAAATCCACTGCGAGCCAGCTTTCCAGTGGGTTACATGGAAAATAGTTGGCTGAATGCTTTCTGCTAGGCCAATTGAGCGTAACGATGTAGTAACACCTGAAGTAATTGTGCTAGACCAGCTACTACCAGGTAAATTGGCAATACCATGGTGTAATAACTTATCGTTTGGACGAAGCTCGACCTTAAACGAACCAATATTGACTACGCGACAATGCTCGCGCTCAAATTCTCTGAATTCGAGAAATCCCATATTGCCATGCACATAATTGTGAAAGGCGGCCTCTTCGGTAGAAGCGAGGCCCAGCGTAACCCAATATTGACCGGGCGCAACATCGAGCTTAATCGTCTGGTGATACCGTAAATAATCGCCAACCTTTGGCAAAGGCACCGTATCTACATCGTGCTGAAACGTATTCTTCCCGTAGATGACCTGGCCCGAACTATCATGAAACTCTAGCCCACCATATGCTGCACCTACCGAGCCAGTAATCTCAAATTCATAGAAAAAATGAGCGACCTGCCCCTGATAAAACGTGGTGATAGCCTCGCCATGCTCATCGCAAATGGCTACTGCTGTGCACAAAGCTAGGCCATCGGATATTTGCTCACGGGCAGCGGGATGGCGAAAAACCTGAGACCCCGGCCAAAAGATGTGGTTGCTCATACAACTGCGCCCCGACAATGCTTAAAGATACTTCGCAAATAACTATCTTTTATGGTACATGGTAAGCTATGGTGCAGCTACGAAAACAGTGCAGCCTCCGGGCAGGTTGGCCACACCGTGATGTGTCAGCCGCCCTGATACCTCCTTGGTGCGCCACCCTATGACAAATTGCCCAGCATTAGGCAAATGACACAGGCGAATTATTTTTGAGTTTAGCTCCTCGTAGGTATACACGTAGCGTTTCTCAAAATCGTAGCGGCTTAACGTTGCTAACCCTATCTCAAATGTATATTCGCCAATTGCAAGATCGAGTGTAATATCCTGGCGGAAGCGCAAGTGCATACCTCGGCCAACAAACGTGGGGACATCGGAATCATACTGCAGTGTATTTTTACCATGCACGATCACATTTTTGTCATTCATAATGACAACGCCACCAACCGGAACCTCAATATCTTGCAGTAGTTCAAATTCATAAAAGAAACTGGCACGTTCGCCTTGTTGAAAACTTCGTACTGGTAACCCCTGTTCATCACAAAGTGCTATTGCGGTGCAGCGTGCCCATCCATTCGCAATTTGAGGTATCCCTTTCAAATCAAGAAACGCGGTAGCCGCGGGCCATTCAAATTGCTCACCGATGCTCACCGATTGCATAGCGGAGGCATGCTGAGTAGGGGCAGTTGCACCCTGTTCCCCCTGATCGAGCAAATAATAGTGTTTCACCGCTTCAGAGGCAGCGCCCTGGAACAGGACATTACTATAATGCAGCAGGATGGCCTGCTGGCAAAATTGCTCGATATCCATCATAGAATGCGATACCAGGATGATAGCGACTCCGCGCTCGCGCATAGCTTCCAGCCGCTGATAGCACTTCTGGCGAAAGAAGACATCGCCAACTGCCAGCGCCTCATCAATCAGCAGCACATCGGCATCGACGCTAGTGGCAACAGCAAACGCCAGGCGCACGAACATGCCACTTGAGTAGAGCTTTACCGGCTGGTCGATAAACTGGCCGATATCGGCGAACTCCACTATTGCATCAAATCGCTGTTCAATTTCGGCCTGGCTCAAGCCCAGGATGGCGCCATTAAGAAAGACATTTTCGCGGCCTGTGAAATCGGGGTTAAAGCCACTGCCCAATTCAAGCAGCGCCGCAACCCGCCCCCGCACCTGCATTTCCCCTACCGTCGGCGCAAGCGTGCCCGCAAGAATTTGCAGCAGTGTACTTTTGCCACTGCCATTACGACCAATAATGCCCAGGGTTTCGCCACGCCGTAGCTCAAACGATACATCACGCAGCGCCCAGAATTCGCGGCCATACATCCGGCGGCCACGCCACAGCATTTGCTTCAGGCGATCCTGCGGGCGATCGTAAATCCGGTACATTTTGCCCAGGCCTTGCGCACTAATCACCACATCTTGCTCAGCAGCCAGCGGCGATGGACTCACGAGATATTCTATTGATTGAGTTTGATCGAGATTCATAATGGTTAGAGTACGTCGGCAAATGCCTTCTTCGTTTTCATAAACCAGGCATAGCCAAGCACCATGCATCCGCCGGTGACCGCAAGCCATAGGAGCAGCCCCACCCAGCTGGGTGCTTGGCCCCATAATACAACACGGCGGAAATTCTCAACAATTGAGAGCATTGGGTTAAAGCGCAAAATCTGGCGGGCAAACGATGGCAAGGCTTCGTAAGGGTAGAAAATAGCGGCACCAAACATCACCATTTGCACAATGAGCGCAACGATATACCCAATATCGCGTAGAAAGACCCCCAGGCTCGATAAAAACCACATGAGGCCAAGGCTGAGAAATACCAGCGGCAGCGCAACGAGCGGCAGCAGCAGCAGGCTCAAAGGTATAGAGCGGTTTATCAGCAGGTTGGCACCAAGCAAAATAACCAGGCTGATGAGCCCATGAAACACTGCGGCCCCTAAACGGGCAACCGCAAGTATTTCAAGCGGAAATACCACCTTTTTGACGTAGTTTGGAACGCTAATAATCATCGTTGCCGCGCTCGCCATACATTCGGCAAAAATGTTGAACGGGATGAGGCCGCAGAAAAGCACCAGCGCGAATTGCCCAAGGCTGCCCTGGCTACTTTGCGACCAGCGCGCTTTGAAGACAATGCCAAAGACAAATGTATAAATGAGTAAAAGCATGAGGGGGTTGAAGAACGACCAGAACAGACCGAGGAATGCGCCCTTGTAGCGGCCTTCAATCTCGCGGCGGGTAAACTGGCGAATGAGCTCGCGGCGGTGCCAGAGGTTACGAGCGAGGTGCAGCGGGTTGAGGTACAACCATATATTTGAACCATAGGTGCGCGGCGGCGCTGCTGTCGAATCTGAATTAACCATATGCTTCAGGCACAGATTGCTTTCCGCCAACCTTGCGGGTGGAGGCAACCTGCACCAATACGCTAAATGTGATAGTAATTACAAGCGGCAGGTATTATACCATAGCGTCGGGCGTAAAAACTTTACCCAAAACGGTTGCGTACCCAAACAAACACTTTTATCACTTACCCGCGTTACGCGGGCGCCCGCGTTTGCGGAATAGTGCCTGCGGCAGCTTGGTGCGCTGCTGTTGGCGCATCGCTGGCTTATTTTGCTGCGCACCAGAATTCTGCCGAAGGCGAAAAAAGCCGACCGCCTCACTCCTGTCACTTAAACAGGAGTGAAGCAATTACTCAGGTAAGCGATCGTTCGAGGCTTTATCTGTGAAGGGTTTTGCCGCCTGCAAAGAGCGCTACATTAAGCTAAGAAACAATCTATAGCCCTGGCAAGCGAATGTTCGATACCCTCAAAAACCCGGTTACGCCTACAACGCAGCAAAAAACCCACGTTCCTCAAGCAGCGCAATGATGGCGCGGGCATTATCTTCGGGCGAAACACCAACGGTTTTAAGCGTTAGCTCAGGGTTTACCGGCTCCTCGTATGGATCGTCCACACCGGTGAAGCCTTTGATCTCACCACGCCGCGCCATACCATAGAAGCCCTTAATGTCGCGCTGCTCGCACACTTCGATCGGCGTGTCCATAAACACTTCGATGAACTGATCGGCACCAACCATTTTGCGGCACTCATTACGGGCCTCGCGGTACGGGCTAACGGCGGCGCAGATCACTACGCCGTTATGGCGCACCACTTCGCCAGCGACAAAGCCAATGCGCAAAATGTTCGTGTTGCGGTCGTCGCGGCTGAAGCCCAGCCCCTTGCTCAGATGCGTCCGCACAACATCACCATCAAGCTCAGTCACCTGGCGACCACGTTCGAGCAGCAATGAGGTTAGTACTTCGGCAGTGGTCGATTTGCCCGAGCCGCTGAGGCCCGTGAACCAGATGCAGAAGCCCTGGCGCTGGCGCGGCGGGAACATCTGCCCCAGGATGTCGGAGGTTTCTTTGCGGGTGAACCATTCGGGCAGCTGGCGGCCCTTGGCCAGGTATTCGTCGCGCACCTGCGTACCCGAAATATTGGCAACTCGTGCTCCTTGTGGCACCTTATTCGCCTCGACGTATACTTCACTATCGGGCAGATACACTAGCTCCTGGAAGGGCACCATTGCAACGCCAATTTCGGCGGCGTGCGCGGCAACCAATTCTTGCGCATCATACGGCCCATAGAATGGCTTGCCAGTGCTATCGTTGCCCGGGCCAGCGTGGTCGCGCCCCACAATGAAGTGCGAGGCCCCAAAATTACGCCGAATGATCGCGTGCCACAGCGCCTCACGCGGGCCAGCCATGCGCATCGCCAGCGGCAGCAGGCTCAGCATGGTGCGGCTTTGGTCGTAATAATTCTCTACCAAGGCGCGGTAAATCCGCACCCGGCTGTAATGATCAACATCGCCAGGCTTGGTCAGGCCCACGACCGGATGAATGAGCAGGCTACCGCCAATTGCATCGGCAGCGCGCTTGGTCAGCTCTTCGTGAATGCGATGGAGCGGGTTGCGCGTCTGGAAGGCGACGGCGTTGGCATGGCCCATGGCTTCGAGCCGTACACGCACCTGGTTGGGAGTAAGGCGCAGGTCTAGGAAATCGTAGTACTGGGGCAGCGCCAGCACTTTGAGCGCGCCCGATACGCACACATCGCCCCAGCGGATCATTTCTGATACCAGCGGGTGACGCGCGTCGGTGGTGCCCAGCGCCAAGGAGGCCTCGGTTTTCGGCTCCCAGGTAAATACCTCGTCGAGATCCATCACCGCCAGCAGGTTGTTGCGCGCATCGCGCAAGGCCAGGCGGCTCGTCCCTGCCGGTATATCGGCGCGTTTGGCCGTGAGAGTGATGGGCAATGGAAAGAGTGTACCATCGGCTAGGCGCATCTCGTGCAGCACCCGTTCGTAATCGGCCTGGCCCATAAAGCGATCGAGTGGCGAAAAACCGCCAGTTGCGAGCAATTCTAAATCGCACAGTGCGCGCGCCGAAAGTTGTAGCGAAGGTAAATGAATAGCCTGAGCCATCAGGTCGTTGCGTTCATCCGGGTTAACCAGCAGGCTCACCAGGGAACCACCATAGGGTGTAATCAGCGAATTGTGTACTTCGGTTGACATTTCTCGCTCCAAATTGATTATGTTGATTAGTATGGCAACAAAACAGGCAGCGCGATTCTTCGCACTGCCCACCATTGCAGCATGAAACAAAGCTGTGCGTGGTGATTGGTATACCGCGCACAGCCTGCATTATTGATCAGGTTGGCACGGTGAGCAAACGCCGCCCCGTGCTGAAGCTAAAAGAGCGGGCGCTGGCGAGCACGTACCAGCGCACTCACGGTGCCTAAACCAACGGCAATTGCAATAATTAGCAGTACCGCGCGCACGGCATCGGCCAGCCCGGCGGTGTAATCGCCTTCAACGAAGCTAAGCACAGCGCGGAAGGCCACTGCCCCAGGCACCAGTGGGATATAGCCAGGAATAGCGAATAGCGAGCTGGTTGTGCGCAGCCGCCGAGCGAGCAGTTCCGCCATCACACCAATCGTAATCCCCGCAAAGAAAAATGCTACCTCGTTGGGGCCACCAGCCTTCACGATCAACCAGCGCACACCATAGGCGAGCATGCCAGTAATTGCGGCAGCGGGTAGCGCCCGGCCTGGTACATCGAAGAGCACCCCAAAGCCGCCTGCCGCCAGCAGCGCCATGAGTAGCGCTACCAGGAAGTTCGGCTGTAGCGTCACTTCCAGCGGCACATTTGCCCGGCTTACCAGCAGTGTCGCCCAGATGCCCGCACCAATCGACATGACAAACAGAAACGCCGATGTGGCCCGCGCGACCCCTGAAAGAATATCGCCACGAAACATATCGGCGGTAGAGCTCACCATCAACACGCCGGGCACCAGCAGTAGCACCGAGCCGGTAATTGCCACCGCTGGCTTAATAGTAATTGGCAACAGCTCGGGCAGCCAGATGGCACACAGTAGCGCGCCCGCGCTGGCAAAGGCAGCAACCAGCGCGGTGGTCATTAACCGATCGAGGTTATGGTGCAGCAGGGTATGGCGCAGGTATTGGGCGGTTCCAGCGGCGAACAGTACGGCAATAAATTCCCACACGCCACCACCAAACAGTACCGAAAAGCCGGCACAGGCTAATGCCACCGCCAACGTGGTGATCCACACGCCATAGTTGCGGGGTTGCTTGGCCACCTGCTCAAGGCTACTCAGCGTTTCTTCGGTTGAGCGACCAACCTGCTCGGCCTGGCGCGAAATATCCATTACCGCGGCAACGCGGCTGAGATCGACGCCGGCTTTGGTAATGCGCTGGATGCGGGTGCGGTGCTCGTGGTGCGACACTGCCGAGGCAATTATGCCCTGGGGCGTTACATACACATCCATCCACTGTGCGCCAAGCGCGGTGCCTAGGCGATGAACCGTTTCTTCAACCCGGGCAGTATTCGCACCATTTTCCAGCATAAGCTGGCCAGCGCGTAATGCGGTTGTGAGGACATCGCGCAGTTCATCGCGCGAGAGCGGCGGGCGATCGGAATGTTCAATACGGTAGTCGGCGACTGGCTTTATGATGTGCGATAACATTGCATTGACTTCTCCTACCGTGCGATATAGCGCGCTTATCCATCGAACAAATTGTGTTCCATGGGGCCACCTTGCCAGGCGGGAATCGCGCGGGTAAAACTTTCGGATCCAAAGATACGTCGCAACAATGCGCGCGGTAGCCGCCCACCAAACGGCACACCGCCCCCCTGGCTCCGATGACAGGAACGCGCCTGCAGGTTCGCCTCAAGCTGCGCGCCACACGCCACTGTGGTCGTAACTGGTGTGGTCTCTTCGATGATCCGCACCATATCAATGTCATTATTACGGCCAAAACGGCGCGGGTCGCGGCCCATCAGGCGCATACCACCGACTGCCAGCCGCACAAAGCGCGTGCTAAAGGTGGGGTAGTAGAGCTTTTGCGGCTGCCAGGGAGCTAGCCCGGCAGCAATTTGCTCAGGGTAGCGCGCTGGGTCACCCGCTGCCACAAAGGCGGCGCGCGTCGCATAGTGAATATGAATATGATCTGGATGGCCGTACCCACCATACGAATTAAATGTGAGAACGACCTGCGGCCGCAGCGCGCGCATCAGTGCGGTAAGCTGCCCCGCAACCTGCTCGAGCGGCGCCTGAACAAATGCGTTTGGGTGCTGGTTATCGGCGCTGCCCGGCATACCCGAATCGCGAAAGCCCAGGAAGTGCACAGCCGCCAACCCAAGCGCACGCGCCGCACATGCCTGCTCAGCGGTGCGCAGTTCGCCAACGCTGGCGTAACCGGCAAGCATTGGTGCATCGACGGTACCACACTCGCCACGGGTGGCACAGGCATAGTGAACGGCTACGCCTTCAGCGGTGTAGCGCGCGATGGTGCCGCCATTACCAAAGCTCTCATCATCGGGATGTGGGTAGGCGATCAATATTGTGCGTGGCCGCGGCGCACGATCGAGCCACAGCGTATCAATGCCATAGGGAGCAAAATCAAGCTCCGTGTGTGCAGATATGCTCATGATCCAGTATCTATTCAAATCGACACATAGCGCTCAGTGTACCATATCCTGCTGCATACAACGTTCGCATTCCGGCACATTCATAGAACAATTCTCTATCGATTTCGATAATTCTGCTTCGCCGCTGGGGAATTAAGAATGCCGTAGTAAAGCGCTTGTCTTTTGCCTAGCCAGCAGCAATTTGCTGCAACACAGCGCCGTAATCAGCCTGCCGAGCAGCGTATGGTATAATGCCCAGCCTGAAACAGGCAGTGAATGGGGGAAGGTGTGACCTATTCGCTGGTGCTGGGGCCATTTCATCCAGCGTGGCGCGGCCCCCAGCGCTTCGATTTACGCGTGAGTGGCGAGCGCATCGCCGATGTTGAATATCACGACGGCTTCAACGAGCGGGGCTGCGCCGAGCGGCTACCGCGATTAGATTTACCCCAGGCGCTCCACCTGGTTACCCGTGTTTGCGGAACCTGCTCGTTTGCCCACTCGCTGGCCTTTTGCCAGGCGATTGAGCAGCTATGCAACCTGGAAGTTTCTGAACGCGCCCAGGCACTGCGGGTGGTTACTGCCGAATTCGAACGCATTGCATCGCATACGCGCGCCGCCGCAGCGCTGCTGCATACACTCGGGATGGACTCGTATGCCAGCGACCTGAGGCACCTGCGCGAGCAAGCCCAGCAGGCGCTGCAAGCACTGAGTGGGGCACGCATTATTCCCGATCTCTGTTTGCCGGGCGGGCTGCGCCGCGACCTGACCCAGCGTGATCGTGAAACCTTGTTGGTAGCGTTGCCCAAGCTCAATCGCAGCCTGTTCCGCTTCATCGACCGGCTGATTGACCACCGACCGCTACTAGCACGTACTGTTGAGGTGGGCGTGCTAACGCGCGCCGCTGCCGAGCAATTTGGCGTCCATGGCCCGCTGGCACGGGCATCGGGGATTCAGCGCGATACCCGCACTGATGCGCCCTACGCCGCCTATGCGCGCCTGAATTTCAAGCCCATTACGCAAGATGGCGGCGATGTATATGCCCGCCTCATGTTGTTGCTGCTCGAAGCCTACGAAAGTATCAAGCTGATTGAGGCTGCGCTGGCCGAGCTGCCCGCTGGTGAATGGCGCGGCGAGATGCCCGAGGCATTGCCCAAAGGCCAGGCGAGCGCCACTGCCGAAGGCCCGCATGGACTGATTCGCTATACTCTGGAAGGGGATGGCGAGCGATTGAAGCATGTGCGGATCGATACGCCGCGCCAGCTCGACCGGCTGCTGACGCGTACATTGCTCGCCCAGGCCATGCTCGATAATGTGGTGGCGATTATTGTTTCAACCGACCCATGCTTGGCCTGCGCCGAGCATTAACTGACCTATGCTCGTTCTCATTGTCACCTTGCCATTTCTCGTTGCGCTGGCGTGCCTGAGCCTGAACCAGACCGTGCCCACGCGTCGGCTTGGCATTGCCGCTGCCGCGACACTCTTAGGCTATGGCCTGGCGCTGCTGGCTGCACGCTGGCGTGGTGGGCTGCCGCTTGATCTGGCTGCCATCACCTGGATGGTAGTCGAGACCAAGCCACTGGTGCTGGTGCTACGCTTCGATGCCCTGAGCTGGGCACTGGCGCTCACGGCGCTGCTTGGGGGCGGCCTGGCGCTGCTGATCTTAGCGCTTGGGCTACCCATCGGGCTACGCGGCTTCGGCGGGCTCTTCGCGGCGGCGCTGCTCGCAATCTTTGTGAGTGTGGCGGGCCTGGCGAATTTCAGCGCGGCATTGCTGCCATTTGCCTGGGGCATGGTGGCGCTCCTGACGTTCCTGGCGCTACGTTCAAGCGGTGCCCTGGCTGGCTCTGAAGCGCCGGTGATTGTGCTGCTGGCCGGGCTGTGCAGTGCCCTGGTGCTGCTTGGCGCGGTGCTGCTTGGGCCTGCATTGCCCGGTACGCCAGTGGTAGTTGCTGCGCTGATCTGCTGGGCGCTGTTGAGCTTACTCGTCTTTGGTGCGCCGCCGTTCCATGCCGCTTTACAGCAGCTGGCCGAGGCGCCTGCCCCCCTAGCGGGCGCGCTGCTCACGCTTGGGCTGCCCTTGCTCGGCGGTTCGGCGCTAATCCGCTTTATGGCTGGGCAGGGTGCGGGCGTGCCTGCAGGCTGGCGGCTGGCGTTTACCCTGCTTGGGCTGCTAACGCTGTTTGCCGGGGCAGCTGGTGCGCTTGGTTCCACACACATGCGCCGCTGGCTAGCCTGGCAGTTTAGTGGGCAAATGGGTGCCGTATTCGTAGCTGCCGGGCAAGGCGGTGGCGCATTAAGCCTGGCTGCCCCGGCGTTATTGATCAACGGTGTGGTATCAACACTGGTGTGTTTCCTGGCAGTGGCACTCCTCGAACGGCGTACTGGCACCGACGACCTCACCGCTATGGCGCTGGATGCGCCGCTGATTGGGCCGGGTGCGCTGTTGCTGGTAGGCGCGGCATCAGCGGTTGGGCTACCAGGAGTGTGGGGATTCTGGGCGCATAGCTGGCTCCTCAACGATATGGTAACCCGCGCGCCCTGGGTAGTGGCGCCATTGCTGGCCGGTAGCACGCTGCTGGCGCTGGCATTTCTGCCGCCACTGACGGTGTTCTGGCGCCGCGACGCAACAGCACGGCCCGCCGGCGCACCCGCGCCTGAATCGCGATTACCATTAGTGCTGGGCTGGTTGGCCGCACTACCGCTGCTGGTATTAGGCATCGTTCCGCAGCTTGCCTGGAATGGCTGGCTAGCACAGCTACAGCCGCTGCTGGGGGCAAGTGCAACACCGCCGTGGCTGCCTGCTACCCTCGGGCTGGTAGCGAGTGCGAGCGCTGCGCTCGTACTGGTAGGTACACCACTGCTGGTGCAGGCGCGTGCCCCACGCGGCACTGGCAGCCAGGCACCTGTCGCGGGCGCGCTTGCGCCGCAGGGGCTGGGCGAAAGTATGCGTTTGCTTATGCAACTAGGGCTTTCACAGGCGGCATTTGAGGCTGGATGGAACGCACTGCTACGCACAAGCGACCTGCTGCGGCGCGGCCTGGCGCTCCTTGAGCAGCGCTACTACCTGGCTGGCTTGCTTATCGCCGTGATTGTGGTGATTTTGCTCTTTGTTCAGTAGACCATAAGCAGATGGCAACTCAGTTGCAGTCTAGCAATACAACGTTATTCAATGAACACGCTCATCACTAACCTACCTGTCTTACTTATTGCCCTTTCGGGTGGGGTGATTCTCTTGCTGCGCGATTGGCGTATCACGCTGGTAGCACTACTGCTGAACTACATTGGTGTGGCGATCTTCCTGGCGCAGCAGCAATTTATTCAGCCCGATATTCACCTGGGCGCTGTGGCAATTAGCACCACAGTGCTGGTGAAATTCATTAGCGGGGTGGCGGCCACGGCGATCCTTGCGATCACCGGGCTTACGTTTTCGCGCGAGTATAACCTGGACGACCTGGACGAATTCTCGCTAGCCGAACTGCGCCGCGCTGGACGCCGCGCCCAGCGCCAGCGCGCCGCCGAGCCATTCCGCCTCTCCGACTATATTATCCCGTTCTGGACGCTGATGCTGACGATTCTGGCAAGCGTAGCGCTGCCAAGGCTGTACCCCATCGGCAATACAACAACGATTGATTTTGTGTGGTACTGGCTTGGGCTGATCGGTCTGTTCACCATGGTCGTTGCAGGCGATATGCTGAAAGTCGGGCTGGGGCTGCTCTTGTGCATCGGCAGTATCGATGTCCTCTATATCGCAGTCGCCAGCTCGATACAGGTCTTCCCGCTGGCGCTGCTTGGTCTTGTCGAAATAGTGCTGGCGCTCTCAATCGCCTACCTGAGTGGCCTGCTCTATGGGCGGCTTAAAACGCTGGAGCTGAACGAGCTATACAAACGCTAGGAGGAACGTGCGCCAAACGCGGCCCGGTTCGCCGCATACCCTACGCACGACCTAACCGTTATGATCTATTTGCTTCTCATCTTTTTTCCAATTGCTATGGGCGCTGGCTGCTTTGTATTGCGCAAGCAGACCCAGCTAGTAATTATCGGCGCGGTGGCAACAATGCTCGCGCAGATCGCGCTTGTGTCGCGCCTGCCACTCGATCAGCCCGCGCGCCTGCTCGGCCTCACCCTCACGCTCGATCCACTCGGGCGGCTGTTTCTTATCACATTCCTGGGGGTAGGCGCGCTGGCGCTGCTGGCCTCGTGGAACATCCCGCATGGCGAAAACTTTGTTCCCATTGCGCTGCTCATCCTCGGTATGATCAGTTCGACCCTGCTGCTACTCCAAGAGCCATTTGTAGCCTCGTTGTTGCTGATCAGCACCGGGTTGCTGGCCGTGCTGGCGATTGTTGATCTGCCGACTGGCAGCCCGGTGCTGGTGGGGCGGGCCACGCTTGCCACAGCCCTGAAATACCTGGTGCTGATGCTGATTGCGGGCGTGATGATGTACATGGGCTTTGTGCTTGTGAGCGCCACGCAGCCCGCGCTGGTAGGCACCAGCATTTCACCCACGCACCTGGTGCTGGCGCTGATTGTCGTGGGCTTTGGCCTGCGCCTGGCGATTGTGCCATTTCATTCGTGGCTGCCCGACCTGGCCGAAGACGCAGCGCCGATGGTTTCGGTGCTGGTTGTTGCCATCATTAATGTCACTTGCCTCCTGTTTTTAATCATGTCCTTCCAATTCGTCTTTTTCCCATTTGAAATTGTTGGCGGGCCTGATAATCAGCGCAATATGTGGCTGCTGATGGTGATTGGAGTCATCACGGCGCTACTTGGCGCGTTCCTGGCGCTGGCACAAACCTCGATGCGCCGCATGGTCGGCTATCTGGTGGTGTACAATGCCGGTATGGTGCTTTTTGGCCTCGCCACGATGGATAAGGTCGGCGTGACCGGGGCGCTCTTCGAGGCATGGAATCAGACAATTATTGTGCTGCTGCTCTTTGTCAGTATTGGCCTGCTCGAACGACCTGACGGGCGACCAGCCAATGTGGTGCGGCGCGACTTATTATGGCGCTGGCCGGTGGCAGGCACCGGGCTGCTAGGTGGGTGCTTAGCGTTGCTTGGGCTACCGCCGTTTAATGGCTTTGCCAGCAAGCTGCTGCTATACGAGGCGGCTGCCCGCAAAGGCGGCGTATACCTGGTGCTGCTGCTGCTGGCCACGGCACTGGCGCTGCTGGCCCTCATTCGCCTGGCCCGCGAGCGCCTGTTTGGCCCCAGTGAAGACCAGCCGGTAGAAGCCGCACCGCTTCTGCTAGGCACCACCGAACTCGATCAGCCCGCTGACCGCAGGCTCGAACCCGAATCACGCGGTATGGTGCTGCTTACCGTCGTGCTACTGGCGGTGTGCCTGGGGATCGGCCTGTACCCACAGCCGTTGCTCGGCACCATTAACGAAGTCATGCGCGGCCTGACCTTTATTCAGTCATTCTAGAGCATATGATCAAAGTCTTTCGCATCAATACGGGTTCGTGCGGCGGCTGTGATGTTGAAATCGCGGCGGCCATTGAGTCCAGCACCGACTTAGCCTGGGCTGAAACACCCGAATCTGCCGATGCACTCCTGCTCACCGGCCCAATAACAGCATCCAGCCAGCCCGCGTTTCAAGCGCTGTACGACGCGCTGCATCATCGAGTGCCGTTGCTCGCCGTCGGGCGCTGCGCAATCGATGGGCACCCGTTTGGGCGTGGTGGGGTTGCTGCGCAAGCGCAGGAATTCGCTGGACGACGGCTCGATGGCTGCGCACCCACGCCCTCAGCTATTGCCGAGGCGATCCGTCAACTTGTGGTGGAGCAGACCTTATAATTGATGCTCGTATAGTGCTATGAATATATTGCTTGCTCTTCTGATCTACCCAGGGCTGGCGCTGGTACTGGCGCTAGGCGTAGCATTTACCTGGCTGTTTGCGCGGCAAGTGCCTGCGGCAACCCTGCTCAATAGCGCTCCGCTCCGTTCGCTGGCCGGGCTAGCGGCGTTGGCAAGCCTGGTGCTCACGGGCGTGGGGATGGCAATCCTACCCTGGCCGTACCATCCCACCAGTACCTGGGTGATCATTGGCAACCCGGCAGTGCTGTGGGCGCTATTTGAAGGCGCGTTTCTGCTGCCGTTGCTTCCTGGGTTCCTATCGCCCCAGCCGCTGGTCGCCCGCGCCGCCGCCCGCGAAGCCCAGATCGGAGCCGCCGGGCGTTGTTTGTTCTGGCTGGCGGCAGGAAGTGGCCTCTGGCTAGGTGCTCGCTGGTCGCTGCTCAGTATTCCTGGCTATATTCTGCTGCTGCTCGCTGGCCTGCTGGCGCTCCCAGCCGCTATGGGGCAGGGGCCATATGGCCCCGAGCTAAGCCTGAGCCAGGCTGGTGCCGAAGAGGGTCTTGACGTACCAACATCAACTCTGGTACGCTTTGCACGGCTCACACGCGGTGCAGCGCTGCTGGCTACGCTTGCGGTGGCACTGCTCCCCGCATTTTCGGGTGCAGGCACACCACCCGCTCTCCAGCAGCGCGCTACGACCCAGATTGCACCATGGGCCGGGCTGGCAATCATTGCCGGGCTGTTTGTGGCGGCTGCGCTGGTGTTGCGCCAGGTGAGCGAGCTTCTTCCGCGTTTCACGCTTCTGGGGGCGCTACGCACCCTATGGCGCATCGCCCTACCACTGGCAGTGGCAGGGTTAATATATCTGGTAGTGATAGTACGATAGCGCGTTTTCGATCTACCCTAAATGACACGAGTTACGCAGTCGCCCGCGTTTGAGGAATAGTGTCTGCGGCAGCATAGTACCGAACTGTTTTTGGGTTCCGCGCTTGGCGCTTCGCGCC
>JAFEAS010000019.1:0-970 GCA_018266315.1 Chloroflexi bacterium SZAS-1
GTGTTGAAGTCGTCGTCCATCGCCTCGGCGAAGCGCGCGCGGACGCTTTCCGCCGACGCGGCCAGCTGCTCGGCCTGCGCGCCGCCGGTCGTGCCGCCGGTGGCCGGCTCGAGGGCGCTGCGCAGGCGCGCGAGCTTGCGCTCCTGGTCGGCCACGATTTCGCTGCCGTAGAGCAATGGGCTGCGGTAGTAGCTCGAAAGCACAATCAGTCGCAGCACATCGGCTTCATGCTCGCTCAGGAACTGGCGGATGGTAACGACATTCCCGAGCGATTTCGACATTTTTTCGATCTTGATGCTGCCATCTTCGGCACGGGTGTGGATTTGCAGCATGCCATTATGCACCCAGAAGCGCGCAAACGGCTCGCCGGTCAGGCTTTCGGTTTGGGCAATTTCGTTCTCGTGGTGCGGGAACACCAGGTCGTTGCCGCCGCCGTGGATGTCGATCTGCGTGCCCAGGTGCTTCAGGTTCATGGCCGAGCACTCAATATGCCAGCCGGGGCGACCATCGCTCCACGGGCTGGGCCAGAACGGCTCGCCAGGCTTGGCGGCCTTCCACAGCGCGAAATCCGCCGGGTTGCGCTTACGCTCATCAACCTCGAAGCGCGTGCCTGCTAGCATATCGTGCAGGTTGCGGCCCGAAAGTTTGCCATAGTCGGGGTCGGAGGGCACGCTGAAGTACACGTCGCCGCCCGCCTCGTAGGCATGGTCGCTTTCAATCAGACCCGCAATAAAGCGAATGATCTCGCTCATGGTTTCGGTGGCGCGCGGGTACTCTTTGGCGGGCAGAATATTCAGCGCCTTTAGGTCGTCCATAAACTCGGCGACATAGCTTTCGGCTAGCGCCTTGGGGTCGCGCCCGAGCGCATTGGCGCGGTTGATGATCTTGTCGTCCACATCGGTGAAGTTGACAACGTGGCGCACTTCGTAGCCGCGATATTCGAGGTAGCGGCGGATGACATCGAACACCA
>JAFEAS010000019.1:1004-14900 GCA_018266315.1 Chloroflexi bacterium SZAS-1
ATATCTGGCTCAGTGGTCTCAAGCGGCTCTTTCTTGCGGCTGAGCGTGTTATAGATCTGAATGGACATACTTCTCAATCCTTCATATCGAGTGGCAGCTGCCAGCGCGATTCGGTTGTTATGCAATAAAACGTGCACATCTAGCGTTTTGGGCCACGCGCACTATATCCCCGCGCCGAGCATGAATTCTTCATCGTCTGGGTTGGCAGCGGCATCGAGCGAGGCCCATAGCTGCTCGGGCAGCGCGTCGAATGCCAGGTGGTGTTCTAAATGATGCTGGTTCGTCGCAACTTCCATATCGGTGAGGCGCGTTTCAAGCTCTAGCACCTTCATACGCAGGCCGCGTAGCATCTGGCCTTCAGGGTCGGGCAATTCTTCAACCCGCCGCGCCGCGCCAGTTTGTGGGTCGCGGGTGGCAACAATGCGCGCTGGTACGCCCACAGCCGTGGCATGCGGCGGCACATCTTTCACCACCACGGCACCGCCGCCAATGCGCGCGCCTTCGCCGAGCGTAATTGCGCCTAGCACAATCGCGCCGACGCCAACCGTNNCCCAGGGTAACGCCCTGGTACAGCGTCACCCAATCGCCGATTTCGGTGGTTTCGCCCACCACCACGCCCATGCCATGGTCGATGAAAAAGCCGCGCCCGATGGTTGCGCCGGGGTGGATTTCGATACCCGTCATGAAGCGGCCAAGCTGTGAGACCAGGCGCGGCAGAAAGGGAATGCGCTGCACCCACAGGGCGTGCGCGAGGCGGTGTAAGGTAATTGCATGCAGGCCGGGGTAGAGCAGCACTTCGGCCAGGTTGCGCGCCGCCGGGTCGTTACGAAAAATCGCCCGCACGTCGTCGCGCAGGGCCAGCAGGTAGGTTCGGAGTGACATAAGAAAACCTCCCGTAGCTTTCGGATCTGGAGAACACCAGCGTGGTCGCCTGAATCAGGGACGCCATCACCCGGATGACGCCCCTAACGACAGATGCATCGCGCTACTGTGCCCCCGCAGCGCCGAGGTGGCAGGGAGGTAGGTATGTTGAAGGAAACAAATCGGTAGCTAGGTTTTTGCGGCTGTACTGTCACTACTGCTTTTAGTTCCACTTGCTGGCGCAGGCGTTGCAGCCGTATCGCCGCCGGATGATTTTGACGATGTATCGGGAGTGGAGTCGGCCTTTGTGTCGGTTTTGGTATCGCTTTTTGCGTTTGCTTCATCGCTCGCAACTGTTGCGCTGCTCGATTTACGGCTGTCGGTGATATACCAACCCGAGCCTTTGAACACAATGCCCACCGGCTGAAATACCCGCCGCACTGCGCCCGAACAGGATGGGCACATCCGTAGCGGTTCATCCTTAAAGGACTGGAAGCGCTCGAACTGTGCACTGCACGAATCGCACGCGTAGACGTAGGTAGGCATACCCTTGGCTTCCTCCTGAGTGACTACAAAATACTCTGATTATTTTACACGATCAGAGCAGGGCGATCAAACCACCCTAAGTTGGAGTTTTGTTAGAGATTGGTCAGCTATTGGATCACTGATCTTGATTTTCGGATCACATTTCCTGTGTACAATCTGCAATAGCGCATGGAGCCGTGACGGGGTAGGGGAAGTGTGCGCGCTGAACCCACAATCTTGCCACACCCACAGCTATGCGCAGGCGGTTGTATCCAGCCAGCAGCGGGCCGTAGCGTTGCAGAACACCGCTGCTTCCCGAAATGCTGGCTCGATGGCACTGCTTGTGGCTATAAGGAGAACCAGGTGCTATGACATTACCTGGACCACTCTATATCATTGGTGATATTCACGGCCAGTTTGAGAAATTAACCAGGCTGCTACGTGATGCCGAGCTAATTGACGATGAATTTGGCTGGCTCGGGGGTGCGGCGCGCCTGTGGTTCATTGGCGATTTTTTCGATCGTGGCCCAGGTGCCATCGAGGCGATTGACCTGGTGATGCGGTTGCAGGCCGAAGCGGCCGATGCAGGCGGCCAGGTTGAGGCATTGCTGGGTAACCACGAGCCGCTGATTCTGGCAGCGCAGCGTTTTGGCGAAACACGCACGGCACGCAGCGGTACATTCTTGTGGTCGTGGCGGCGTAATGGCGGCAACGACGAAGACCTTGCACGGCTGACACCCAAGCATGCTGAATGGCTTAGTAGCTTGCCAGCAATGGCGCTGGTTGACGACCTGCTGCTTATTCATGCCGATGCAACCTTCTACACGAGCTATGGCGCCACAATCGATGCTGTGAACCGTGCACTTCACGATTTACTCCATAGCGATGACCCACCCGCCTGGGATCGGCTGCTCGACCAGTTTGGTGAACGTAAGGCATTCCTCGATGATGACCCCGATGGTGCGGCGCGCGCCGTCCAGATGCTGGCCGATTTCGGCGGGCATCAGATTATACATGGCCATACCCCCATCAGCTATGTGCTGCGCTGCTTTCCTGAGGAAGTGATTGAGCCGCTGGTATATGCGAATGGCCTGTGCGTGAATGTCGATGGTGGCATGTACCTCGACGGCCCGGGCTTCATCTATCGCCCCGCCGATGGCTGGGTATTGCACGGCCCGCTCCCCAGCCGCGATACCGTAGCCAGCGCCGAAGATGATCTGAGCGCTTGACGTCGTTTGGTATACTATAAAGCAGCCTAACGGAAAATAGTGTTAGGGCTTTCGCTTACGCAAGCAAATTCTTTCTGTTCTTGGTGATGTTGTGCGCTCCGCGCACAACATCACCAAGAATAAAGAAAAAAGTACCATGCTGCCGCAGGCAAATAAACCAGTAAGCGAAAGCCCTAAGTGTATAGTGCTTACCACCTGTAATAGTGGTTTTATTGAATGGCTGGCTCTTCCGATATCCCAACGCCACCAGATAGCACCATCGACGCGATTTATGAAGATGGTGTTCTCAAGCCACTGGTACCGCTAGAACTCGAAGCAGGCGCGCGCATCAGGCTTCAGCTAATACCTGGCAGCCACTTAGAACAAGCACCACCGCCACCCCCGCGTCGCGCTTGGCTGGTCGGGTTTACGCGCAGCGAGCTGCTACTGCTCGGCTTTGGCCTGCTGGTGTATGTGCTTACACGCGCCATTGGCCTGGCGCACTTCCCGATCTATTTCTTCTCGGACGAAGCGGTGAACCCACTGTTAGCCGAACAGCTGCTGCGTAATGGCTTGCGCGATAGCAGCGGTGTATTCCTGCCACCCTATTTCCAAAACGACGATCGCTGGACGCTGAGCCTGAGTGTGTATGCACAGCTCATTGGTGTGGCGCTTTTCGGCAAATCGGTGCTGGTCACACGCGGGGTGTCGGCGCTAATAAGCGTGCTCTGCCCATTGACCGTGGCACTGACGCTAAAGCTGGTGTTTAAGCTGCGCACCTGGTGGCTAAGCGTGTTGGTGGTTGCGGCGCTACCAGCTTGGTTTTTGCACTCGCGCACCGGGTTTGAAACGGTGCTGGCAGTATCATTCTATGCATGCTTTGTGTGTGCGTACTTGCTCTATCGCTGCGTTGCGCCGCGCTACTTGCCGTTGGCGCTCATCTGTGGCGCAGCAACATTCTACAGCTATGCCAACGGCCAAGGGGTGATGCTGGCGATTGGTGTGCTGCTGCTCATCATTGATATTCGCTACCATCTACGGCAACCCTGGCGCGTGCTGCTCGGCGCGGCACTATTGCTGGCGCTATTGCTTGTGCCCTACGTGCGCTTTCGCATGCTGCACCCCGAAGCGGTAGCCTACCACCTACGCACACTCGATTCTTACTGGCTTAAGCCGCTACCACTTAGCCAGAAGCTTGCAATGTTTGGGCAAACCTACCTGCAAGGCCTTAGCCCGCTGTACTGGTTCTTGCCGAATGATGTTGATCTGGTGCGCCACCAGATGAAGGGTATGGGCCACCTCTCGGTGCTGGCGCTGCCGTTTGCGTTGCTGGGGGTGGGCGTATGCCTGTGGCGCTGGCGTTCGCCTGCGCACCGCGTGGTGCTGGCGGCTACATTGGCCGCGCCGTTTTCGGCAGCGCTGGTGGCCGTTCTCATTCCACGTGTGCTCTTTATGGTTGTACCCGCCGCCTTGCTTATGAGCCTGGGCCTTGAGCAGGTGGTGGCGTGGCTGCGGCAGCCCCGGCGGCAGGCAATATTTACCTATGGCAGCGCGGCAATCGTGTGCGTTTTGAGCTTTACAATGCTGCGTTCCGCGCTCACCGATGGGCCTACATGGTTTAGCGATTACGGGCTGTATGGTATGCAATATGGTGCCGAGCAGGTGTTTAGCGCGGTTGCCGCCGATCTAGCCGCCGACCCAACCACACGGGTCATTATGTCGCCCGATTGGGCGAATAACCCGAATGCGCTGGCGAACTTCTTTTTGTCAGATACTCAGCGGCAACGTTTTGTGTTTCGTGATATCAATTACTACCTATCAAAGCGGCGAGAAATCGCCACTGAAGAATTGTTTGTATTGCCAGCAAACGAACAACAGGAAGCGCTGAAAAGTGGCAAGCTGACCTTATTCGAGCCAGCGCAGATCGTGCCCTACCCCGATGGGCAACCGGGCTTTTATATATTACGGATGCGCTATGGCGAGAATGCTGATGCCGTGTTCGCCGATGAAGCTGATGCGCGCAAGATTCTCAAACAGCAGACGATCAGCCTGGATGGGCAGGATGTTGATGTGCGCTTTTCTGATATTGATATTGGCCAGCCGATCGATCTGTTTGATGGACGGCCTGAAACGTTGATGCGTGGGCGCGAGGCGAACCCATTTGTGATAGAGCTGCACTTTCCTACTGCCCGCCAGCTTAGTGGTTTTACACTGCGCACCGCAAAGATGAATCTGGGTGTGCGGGTGGAGCTGCGCGCCGAAGAAAACGACGCGCCGCGTGTGTATGCTGCCAGCTACCCCGAACGAACCGATGAAGCGGTGACTGATTTTCCATTCCCCGATGGCGTGCAGCCGGTGCGCATTTTGCGGCTGGAATTCAGTGATCTGAATCCGTCAGAGGATGTGCATATTCACCTGCGAGAGCTAGTGCTGCGCTGAGGGGAAATCAGTGTAAAAAGCATACGCATGACGCACCACGATCCACGCTGCCCCATGCGTCATGCGTATGCTATTGGCGAGCCTGATGTGAAGCGCAAGAACCTATGCTACGCTTCAGTTTACCCGTTCTTGCGCGCAAATTCGCCCATAAAGCTGGCGAGCGCCTGGCAACCTTCGAGCGTCATAGCGTTGTAGATTGAGGCGCGAATACCACCGACTGAGCGGTGCCCACCCAACCCTACCATATGCGCCGCTGTCGACTCAGCCACGAACTGTTTCTCAAGCGCCTCGCTGGGCAGCCGGAAGGTTACGTTCATGCGCGAACGATCGGGCGTGGCGGCATGCCCGCGGTAAAAGCCATTACTATGGTCAATCGCGCTATAGATCAGTGCGGCCTTCTGCTCATTGCGCACGGCCATGCCTTCCAATCCACCGTTTTCCTCGATCCAGTCGAGCACCAGATTGAGCATATACACGCCGAATACTGGTGGGGTATTATACAGCGAGTTATTTTTGGCGTGCGTGCTGTAGCGCAGCATCGTCGGCGGAGTCTTGGCGGCGGTATCGAGCCAGCTCTGGCGAATCAGCACGACCGTTACACCTGAGGGGCCGAGGTTCTTCTGTGCCCCGGCGTAGATCAGCACAAACTTATGCGCATCAAATGGGCGCGAGAGGATGTCGCTGCTCATGTCGGCTATTAGCGGTCGGTCGCCAACGTCGGGGAATTGCGCGAACTGTACTCCCTGGATGGTTTCGTTTGAGGTGAGATGCACATAGGCCGCGTCGTCGCTGAGGGTAATTTCGTCGGTGCGCGGGTTGCGTGAATAGTTGCTGTCTTTGGTGCTGGCGGCGATCGGCGCGCGGCCTAGCTTGGCGGCTTCTTCCTGTGCCTTCTCGCCCCATGCCCCGGTTACAATGAAATCGGCAGCGCCGCCAGGCGGCAGGAAGTTGAGCGGCACCATTGCAAACTGCGTGCTGGCCCCGCCCTGCAAAAACAGCACGCGATAATCGTCGCCTAGCCCGAGCAGGCGCTTGAATGTCGCTTCGGCCCCACTGTTAATTGCCTCATATTCCTTTGAGCGATGGCTCATTTCCATAATCGACATGCCCCGGCCCTGGTAGTCGAGCAGTTCCTGGCGGGCGTGCTCAAGCACCGGCTGCGGCAGAATAGCCGGCCCGGCGTTGAAGTTATACACCTGGCTCATACCTGAACCTCCTAAGCTGAGCGCAGTAGCTGCGCTGATATTGAAGCGGTAACGCTGCCGAGTATAGCACATCTCATTTACAGCACTTACGCAGTACCCCGCATTTTAGGTGCGTTGCCTGCAGCTTTGTGTGGTTTTGCGCGCATAGCGCGCAAAACCACACAAATAGAACATACCGCTCTGCCGAAGGCGAAACACGGGCTACGTAAGTCCTGTCCTTTTGAACGGAAATCAACCTTGACAATATTCTTGTGTAAGTTTATCATATTCGTATACTTATTCATTTGTCATGAAATGGGAGGCTCCCGATGCGGAGTATCACGGCAACAGCTATGGCCACCCGGCAGCGCGTTGATCACACCGCGTTGCGCACGAACCAGGCGTTTATTATCATACTGCTGGCGATGGGCTTTGTTGCCGCACAGCCCTGGCTGGTGGTGTTTGTGTGTGCGGTGATGGCGCTTGGCACCGCTGTGCCGCAGGTTGCCCTCTTCCAGCGTATCTACCGTGATGTGCTGCGCCCGGCGGGCGTGCTTAAGCCCGACGTGCGCGAGGAAGACCCGGCACCGCACCGATTTGCGCAGGGGCTGGGGGCGGCGGTGCTGCTGGCGGCCGGTATCGCGCTATTTGCAGGCGCGCCGGTGGTGGGTTGGGGCCTGGCATTTGTGGTCATCGCGCTTGCAGCGATCAACCTGTTCTTTGGCTTCTGCGCAGGCTGCTTTGTGTACTTTCAGCTAGCACGACTGCGCGGCTAGTCCATACATAGTGTATCCAGGAGCGTCCAATGCTTGAGCGAATACTCATTCTTGGTGGGCTGGCACTGGCGGTTGTAGTGGGCTGGGCTGCGCTTCGGGCATGGCGCGCCTGGAAGCTGCGTAGCCTGCGCGATAACGCGCCACTGGCCGATTTTGCCCCAGTGGGCCGACCAGCGATCGTGTCGTTCTCAACGCCGAGCTGCGCCGAATGCCGCACCCGCCAATCACCTGCGCTTACGCGGCTGGGGACAGTGCTGGGCGAGGCCGTGACGATTCGCTCGCTTTCGGCGCTTGAGCACCCCGAGCTGGTGAGCCAGATGGGTATTCTGACTGTCCCTGCCACGGTTGTGCTCGACCGGCGTGGCGTGGTGCGCCACCTGAACCTGGGCTATACCAGCGACCAGAAACTGCGCGAACAGCTTGCCGCAGTAGGTTAGTGCGCAGCGGGCTTTTCGGGTTTGGTGAAGGCGTCGACCAGCCAGAGCACGAGTTCAAGCAGGAATAAGAGCACATCTCCAATATCCTCCATTATTCCCTCCTGTGTGTCTGGGTAGCTTAGGGGACTTTCACTAATAGGATTTACGCGGTCGGCTTTTTCGCCTTCGGCAGAGCGGTACTTTTTATCGATAGTGTTCTGCTGGTGGCACGAAGTGCCACCAGCAGAACACACAAAAACAGTTGGTACCATGCTGCCGCAGGCAAGCTTCCGCAAACGCGGAGTACCGCATAAGTTCTGGCAGTAAGTTGTACGTAGGTGTAGGTAAAACGTTGCAGGAATGCGTAAGCCCGTTGCTGCTATGCTAAAGGTTATACTAAATACGGTTGAATAGGTGTATCGTACACGACACATTACGCACTACAAAGCCAAATGCTTCGTGCATAGCGCGTAATACTAGTGGCGAATTTGGTAGTATACGCCACGATCCCGTTTAGGATCGTGGCGTATTTCTGCCTAGTGCTACTTCCGCCCTCCGACGGATTGCCGAGATGTTGCAAGTGAGGTATCATACCGCTGCCACGCCCCGGTTTTCGCGGCTGGCTGTACTGGCCCAAGCAAGGAGCATACATGCAAGTGAACTCTCACTAATACGCTGCGTACACGCTGCCGAACGCCATCCTCGGTGTTCGATTGTGAGGGGGAGCTTATGCTTCAGGTTCAGAATCTGCATAAATCCTACGGCATTGCCACTGTGCTCGCCGGGGTTTCCTTTATCATCAACGATGGCGAACATGTCGGGTTCATCGGCCCGAACGGCGTTGGGAAATCGACGCTGCTGCGCTGCCTGATTGGGCAAGAAACGCCCGATCGTGGCAGTGTGATATTTGCGCCTGCCGGGCAAACGCTTGGGTATATCCCACAGTCGTTTGCCGACACCCTGGGCACGCGCACTCTGGCCGAGGTGTTGGCCGAAGCCCAGGCCGAGTTCGTTGCTGCCGAAGCTGCCATGAATCGTGCAGCCGAGGCACTGACCGACCCGGCAGCCTATGCCACGGCACTGGCCGACTACGAATCCGCGTTGGCACAGTTCGAGGCGCTAGGCGGCTACGAGCGCGAATACCGCGCCGCCACAGTGCTCGAAGGGTTGGGGCTGGGCACAGTTGCCCCCGATATGCCCGCAGCCCAGCTCAGCGGCGGGCAAAAGACGCGGCTGGGGCTGGCGGCATTACTGCTGCGCGCGCCCGATATCCTGTTGCTCGATGAGCCAACCAACCACCTTGATGTCGCCGCACTCGAATGGCTCGAAGCGTTTGTGCGCGGCTATGGCGGTGCCGTGCTGGTTGTCTCCCACGACCGCGAATTCCTCGACCAGACGACGACGCGCACGCTGTTCCTCGACCCCGCAACGCGCACGGTGAAGAGCTACACCGGAAACTACAGCGCATTTGCCGCAGCGCGCGCGCACGAACATACGCTGCATGTTGAGGCGTGGAAACAGCAGCAGGATTATATTGAGCGCGTTGAGAGCGATATTGCGCGGCTAAAAGGCCAGGCGCTCAGCGTGGAACTGAGCACCACTCCTGCGCAGCCAACCGTGCGGCGCTACGCCAAAAAGGTGGCGAAGAAAGCCAGAACGCGCGAGCGCAAGCTCGAACGCTACCTCGAATCGGATGAGCGTGTGGAGAAGCCGCGCAATACCTGGGGCCTGAAGCTCGACTTTGGGCCGTCGCCGCCTGGTGGGCGCGCAGTGTTGCGCGTGGAGCATGTAGCGTTTGCCTACCCTGCGGCGGCTGGCGGTCAGCTCCTTCACGATGTAAGCTTCGATGTCGATTACGCCGAGCGCGTGGCGCTGGTTGGCCCAAATGGCGCGGGTAAAACCACGCTGCTCAAGCTGCTGGCCGGGCAGCTGAAACCCTTAGCGGGCACAGTGAAACTTGGCGCAAACGTGCGGCTGGGTGTAATGGCGCAGGAACAGGAGACGCTCGACGCGCAGGCGACGGTATTAGCTATGGTACTCGATGCCCGCCCCATGAGCGAAACCGAAGCGCGCAACTTTTTGCACTTCTTCTTGTTTAGCGGGGATAGCGTCTTTCGGCCCGTGAGCGCGTGCTCGCTAGGCGAACGCAGCCGCTTGCAGCTTGCGCTGCTCGTGCTGCGTGGCTGCAACCTACTCCTGCTGGATGAGCCGCTGAATCACCTCGATATTGAAGGCCGCGAGCATTTCGAGCAGGCACTGGCTGCGTTTGAAGGCACGGTGATTACCGTTGCGCACGATCGCGCCTTCTTGCGTGAGTTCGCCGAGCGGGTGATTGAAGTGCGTGATGGTAGGGTGCGCCAATTCGCCGGTGGTTACGATGAATATGTACAGCAGCGCTAGCTCTGGTATCGGGTAGGCGAATGCTGGCGCGCCCACTCTGCCTGGCTATGCCGCCGGTTGTTCTTTCCCACGTTCCTTGATCTCGTCATGCAGTGCGTCAATGTGTTTTTCGACATAATCAGCCACATTAGCGTTAGTCCGTTCGCGCATCTTTTTGAATTGCTGGTGCAAGCGGCTCAGATCGTCGTCGGAAAGTTCTTCCAGATCGACCAGTTCGTTGCGCGCGCCTGCTACGCTGCGGATGAGCTCATCGAGCTTGAGATGCAGCGCCTTGGCATCACGGTTCTGGGTGTTCTGAATAAGAAAGACCATAAGGAAGGTGATGATCGTGGTACCAGTGTTAATAACTAGCTGCCAGGTATCGGAAAAGCCGAACATTGGCCCGCTGATCGCCCAGATTAGAATGATCGTCGTGGCAATAATAAATGCCCAGGGTGAACCAACAAGCTCCGAGGTTTTGTTAGCAAATTTCCGAAAGAAATCGTTCATACCGCATCCTCAAATTGCGCTCAGCTTTGTTTCGCGCCAAGCGGCGCTCCTTACTCGGTATGCGCAGCAAATGATATGCCATGGGTTCTAGCCAGATGCTGTGGCGGCTGTAGTTAATGATGCAAGCAGCGGCACAATTAAGGCAAAAGCTCGAAGCGCTCTGGTACAACCGCGATGATGCACATGCTGCCTTTTGCTGCACTTTGCTGGTGGTAGTGCCGCCGGAGCCTAATCAGGTGGGCGTGTGCCAGCGTATTACGCAGCTGCCCGGGGTTCAGGCTGTATCTCAGCGCAACGTGCAGTACATAGAGCATCTGCGCCTGGGCATCGGTGCGCGCGCTAGCCTGGCCGCTAACCCGCACAATCCGCGAATCGTGTGGGCGCAGCTCGGGCGCAATCAGCACACTCACCCGAGGATCGGCCCTGACCTGGCGCACGGCGAGCGTCCAATCGCTGGTACCCAACCAGATCTGCCCACGCACAGCTGCAAAATAGATCGGGGTAATGCTCGGGTGGGCCTGCTGCGAAAGGGTGGCAATGCGGGCCACGCGGCCTTCGTGGATAATCGCCTGTACAACTACATTATCACCCTGCATCGCGCACCTCATGGAGTTCTCCATAATCCCACGCCACCGTTTTAAGCGGAATCAGCTCGTACCAGACGACCTCGGTTGTTGATGCCTGCTGCTCGCTGGTCACAAGCTGCCCGCGAATATAGCAAGCGCGCAGATCGAAGAAGTAAATACCTTCATCGACCAATAACACGACTTCCTGGCCGTTTTGCGGCAGCATTACTGCATTGGCTGGAATACCAACGAAATAGCGCTCGTTCTGCCAGCGCAGGGTGCAGGGCTGCGATTGCGCGCCGCTCGTGCCCGCAAAGCCGATACAGGCGCGTGGCACGCGCTCAAGCAGATCGCGCGCCTGTTCAAGCGGAATATTGCGTGTTACCTGGGTCATGGTTTTCCCTTCTACTCTTTCTCTGATGATACTCATAGCGCTCAGGTGTAAGGTGTTATTCACAACATCTATCGGGAACATTTGTTCACGTAGCGGCAAGCGTTGCGCAGTATGTCCGAATGTCCAGGTTGACATGCAGCATATTTGCCGTAATGATCAGCACGATAGATACACAGGACTAAGCGAGAAGGATTGATGATGACAACCGACCTGCAGCACTTCGGCGACGACGATTTCTGCTACCTTACAACTACTGGCCGGGTGAGCAGCCGCGCACACACTATTGAAATCTGGTTTGCACTTGCAGGGCGAACGCTGTATATGCTTGCAGGCGGACGCTACACCGCAGATTGGGTGAAGAATGTGCAGCGCACGCCCGCCGTGCAGGTGCGTCTTCGTGAGCAGGTGTTTGGTGGCGTAGGGCGCATCGTTGAGGCCACCGAGGAAGATGCGCTCGCGCGGCGGCTGGTAGTTGGGAAATATCAATCGCGCGATGCCGACGATTTGAGCGAGTGGGGGCGAACCGCGCTGGCGGTGGCGGTGGATATTGGTGAAGCCTTGGGGTAACGGTAGGTTCTTTACTCTGGTGGCCGGGTACCGTATCTCGGTGAGTTTGTTACTCTGGCCTACCCACCTGCTGTGCCAGCCAGCACCCGCACCACAATAAGCGTTATATCGTCGTGGGCCACCACGGTGCCGGTATGTGCTGCAACCGCCGCCAATACGCCCGCTAAGGTGGTATGGGCATCGGCCTGGGGCGGCAGGCTTGCAACCACCTCAACCAATCGCTCGAAGCCAAACAGCTCACGCGCCTCGTTCATTGCTTCCACAATTCCATCGCTGAAGAGCAGCAGCGTGTCGCCGGGTGCAAGCGCGTGCTGAGTTTCGGGCCACTGCGCACCAGCGAAGGTGCCAAGCGGAAAGCCTGCGGTCTCAATCCAGCTGCACGTGCCATTGGCCTGGCGTAACAAAGGGGCAATCGCACCAGCGCCGACCGTTCGCAGCAGCCAACCGTCGCGCTGTTGCGTAAGCACGTTATAGCAGAAGGCGATCGTCATGCGGCTGCGGCTGGTGTAGGGATACATGGCCTCGTGCAGGGCGCGGGCTACCTGTGCGGGGGCAGTTGCACCTGCGGCCACCGTATTGAGCGCTACCACCGTGCCACTAAGCAGCAGCGCCGCGCCTAAGCCCTTGCCAGAAATATCGCCAACCGCAATGCCGATTTGCCGCTGTAAGCCGCTTTCTGGTTCGGCACCAGCGGGGAAGTAGCCTACAAAATCGCCGCCAATTTCGGCTGCTGGCTGTACAACTGCGGCAATATCTAAATCGGGCATGAGCGGCGGCTGCGTTGGCAGCAAGCTAAGCTGCATGCGGCTAGCGATTTCCAGCTCGGTACGCACCTGCCCTGGCAGCTCGGCCAGGGTTGGCGAGCTACCAACGAATCGCTCGGTCAGCAGGCGCTGCGCCCACTCGGCTTCGATACCCTGGCGCGCCGCATAGATTAGAAGCGGTTCGATTGTCTCGGGCAACCACCAGCTACATGTCAGCAGCTCTTGCGCGGCGGCGTGTGCCAGGTATGCCTGTAGGCCCTGCTCAACAACCTCGGGGTGCTGCAAAGCCATACCAGCGGCAGCGCGATACAGCTGCACACTGGCGAACGCATACATAAATTCGGCTGACGCATAGCGTATACAGGCGGCATCGAACTGATGGAGCGCTTCGGCTGGCTTGCCGCTTTTCAGCTCTATTAGGCCCAGCAGAAAATGCCGATCGCCTTGTGAACCAGGCGAGGTGTGGATCTGGCCCAGCATTTCGCAGCTCCAGCGCGCTTCGGCCAGCCGCCCCTGGCGCAGCTGCAAGAACGTTGGCCCCTCAGGATCTTCGCCCCAGAAATTTGCCAGCTGGTAGGCCGCCAGGGCCGCTTCCAGCCGATCCTGGTCGCGCAAAACGTGGCCCTGTGCAGCCACGGCCCAGCGCCATAGCTCGTGGTGCTGCCAGATTTCTGCCAGGCGGCGGGCTTTATTCAGCGCTTCGGTTGCGCTGGCAAGTAACCCATAGCGCCAGTATGCCAGGCCAAGCTCATACAGGCACCAGGGCAGCATATCGGCGGTGTCGGCATGATCCTGGGCAAGGGCGGTAGCCTGTTCGGCAGCTGCAACGGCGCGGCGGCTTTCGCCTAAATAATGGTAGCCCGCCGCAATATTGCGCAGCATCTGAATACGGCCAATGCGCTGTAGCCACGGGTCGCCCTCGTCATCAAGCGCGACCAGCGCGGCAGTGCCAGCCTCAACCGCCGCACGCAGCTGGCCCATACCGATCTGGCAGAGGAATTGGCCAAACAGTAGCTCGGCGTGCAAATAGCGCGGCATGGTTTGGGTTAAGGCCACCGGCAGGGCGGCAAGGCCCTGGGCAAACTCGGCGCTGTGGTAGCGCATCACTAGCCACTCGGCCAGCGCCCATAGCTCACCTTCCGTGTCGCTGGCTGCCTGGAAGCTGGCGAGCGCGGCATCGATCAGAGTGGTGGCTTCGGCAAAGCGGCTGTGCAGCCGACAGAGGCGGCGGCCTTGCAACAGTGCAACCCAGGGCTGGCCTTGCAGGTCAGATTCACTGAGCATATCGAGGCGCGCGAGTAAGGCCT
>JAFEAS010000001.1:0-148 GCA_018266315.1 Chloroflexi bacterium SZAS-1
TCACGCTAGTATCATAAGGTCTTAGAACTTATGCAGGGGTTCGGGGGTGGCGCAGCCACCCCCGAATTTCTTTTTCTGGTGCAGTACCCCGCAATGCCAGGCACTGCACCAGAGAAACCAAATAATTAGGACTTTCGCTTACTTGTTT
>JAFEAS010000001.1:226-11084 GCA_018266315.1 Chloroflexi bacterium SZAS-1
GCGCAAAACATCACCAAGAAAGAGAAGAATTTGCTTGAGTAAGCAAAAGTCCTAATAATCGAGGAGCATAGTGTTAATATGCCAAGTGGTAGTAATGAAGAAGAACTTATATATTTTGTGGCTAGAATGATTAAATTGTTAAATATCCGTTGTTGTATTTGAGTATGATTGAATACAAGCAGTACGCGGCAGCCCACCGTGCTAATGTCTTGGGGCCGCGTCGTGCAAGCGTATAGCGTGGAGCGGCTCCAATTGGGGCCGCTCCACGCTATACATCGATCATGTGGTTGCGGCGTGTTTGAGTGAGCTACCACCCGGGTTATGTAGAAATGGTGGCGGAGAAGTACAATGAAGCGTTTCTTGCTACTCGTCCTTGCAATCGTGTGTGCCAGCGCCGCACTCGGCGCGCCGGGGGCGCTCAGCGCCGCCAACGCAAATGTCGGCTATGTCGATTTTTCATTTGGCAGCGCGCCCGGCTCCGATCCCACTGCCGATAAGCCGCAGAGCAAGCTGTGGTTCAACGATGGGCTGTGGTGGGCAACCATGTTCCACACTGGTAGCAACACCTGGCATATCTACAAGCTCAACTGGCCCAGTCAGTGGGTCGATACCGGCACGGTGATTGACACGCGCCCGACCTCGCGCGCAGATGCACTATGGGACGACGTAGCCCACAAATTGTATATCGCCTCGCTGGTGCGTTTTGGTAGCTCTACCCAGGAAGGACTGTTCTCGCGCTTCAGCTATGACACCGCCACGAAAACCTACACGCTCGATAGCGGCTTCCCCAAGGTGATGATGACCGGTAGTGCTGAAACCCTGGCGATGGATAAAGATTCGACCGGGCAATTCTGGATTACCTTCACCCAGGGCAGCAAGGTGTATGTCAACCGCACGATCGACAGCAACCTGAATTGGGGCGCATCATTTGTGGTGCCTGGCCCGACTACTGCCACAAGCCTCAACTCCGACGATATTTCTTCGCTGGTGGCGTACACCGATCAGGATGGTAGCAGCATTGGTGTGCTGTGGAGTAACCATAAATCGCCTTCGACGATGTATTTCACCCGCCACCGCGATAGCGATGACGATGCCACCTGGCCGCCCACCATCGAATCGATTTACACTGCAACGTGTGCTGCCGATGATCACATTAACCTCAAGTCGCTGCAAACCGACCCGAGCGGCGCGATCTATGCCGCAGTGAAGACCTCGTTTGGAGATACTGGCTGTGGTGGTACCAGCTCGTCGCCACTGCTGCGATTAGTGGTGCGTAAGCCAAATAATACCTGGCAGGTGGCGACATTCAGCACCGTGGGTGATGACGAGACGCGACCGCAGGTGTTGCTCGATACGACCAACCGCAAGGTGTACATGTTTGCTACCTCGCCGACCAGTTGCGGCGTGATCTATATGAAGTCCAGCAGCATGGATAACCTGAGCTTCCCAACCGGCAAAGGCACGCCGTTCGTTAGTAGCAGCACCTACACCTGCCTCAACAATGTCACCAGCACGAAGCAGACGGTGAACGCTGCGAGCGGCCTGGTGGTGATGGCGAGCGACGAGAGCAAGCTATTTTACATGCACAACACGCTTGATCTTGGTGCACCGCCCAGCGACACAACCCCGCCGACAGTGAGCAGCAAAACTCCGGCGGCAAACGCAACCAACGTAGCTACTGGCACCAGCGTGAGCGCAATTTTTAGCGAAGCAGTGACCGGCGTTTCCTCAACCAGCTTCACGCTCACACCTGCGGGCGGTGCCGATGTTGCCGCAACCGTTGCGTACAATGCGAGCAGCAAAACGGCTACACTTACCCCGGCAGCGGCGCTGGCACCTAACACCACCTACACCGCCTCGCTTGCGCCAACTATCATCGATACAGCCGGGAATGCACTGGCCGCGACGAGCTGGAGCTTCACGACGGCTGCGCCTGACACCACCGCGCCAGGCGTGACCGCAACCACGCCGCTGGCGAATGCCACTGGGGTGAACACTAGCACGAGCTTCAGCGCGACGTTCAGCGAAGCGGTGACCGGTGTGAGCGGCAGCAGCTTTACGCTGAGCGGGCCGAGTGGCACGGTGGCCGCAACCGTGAGCTATAACGCTAGCACCAATACTGCTACTTTGGTGCCGAACGCGGCGCTGGCTGCAAACACGAGCTACACAGCGAACCTGCTCACTGGCATTACTGATATGTCCGGGAATGCGCTTGTGCCAGTGAGCTGGAGCTTTACGACGGCGAGCGCGCCGGTTGGTGGTACCCAGATTAAGGGCATGACCTTTGAGAATGGCAGCCTGACCGACGCAACGACCGGCGCGGATAGCATCGTAGGCACGGTCGCGCTCGAAACCGCTACGCCGCTGAAAGGCGCGGCATCGGCGACGGTGAATACCACCAGCGGCTACCTGCGCGAGGATTTCACGGCAGTAGATGAGCTGTATGCTTCGTTCTACCTGCGCGTGAATGCGCCTGGCGCAAGTGCACGCCTGGCGCTGATTACCAATGGCACCGCCAGTGTTGGCAGTATTTACCTGACCAGTGCCGGGGCACTACAGCTGCGCAATGGCTCAACCACACTTGGTTCAAACTCGCCAGTGCTAACGCCGGGCACGCTCTACCGGGTTGGGTTGCACCAGAAGAAGGGTACGGGTAGCAACGCCGTGCTTGAAGCCTATCTGGCGACTGGCGATGCGGCATTCACTACCCCATTCGCCGCGAATACGGCGCTAACATTTACCACGCAGGCGTCGCGCTTTAGCCTGGGTGCAACCAATAGCGCAGCAATGAATGTGACGCTCGATACTGTGCTGCTCGACACGGTGGGCTTTAGCAGTGGTACGCCGCCCGCCGATACTACCGCGCCAACGGTCAGCAGCAGCACCCCTGCGATAAATGCCGCGAATGTGCTGACGACCGCAAGCATAAGCGTGACGTTCAGCGAAGCGGTGACGGGCGTGAGCGGCAGCACCTTCACGCTGAGTGGGCCGAGCGGTACGGTTACGGCGAGTGTGAGCTATAACGCCAGTACCAACACCGCTACTTTAGTGCCGGGCACGGCGCTAGCCGCTGGCACAACCTACACCGCAAACCTTCTGACGGGTATTGCTGATACGGCGGGGAATGCGCTCGTGCCAACCAGCTGGAGCTTTACCACAATGAGCGCGCCGCCCGCCGACACTACGCCGCCGACGGTTACAGCGGCCACGCCACTGGCGAATGCCATCGGGGTGAGCACTGGCACGAGCGTGAGCGCAACATTCAGCGAAGCCGTAGCGGGCGTGAACGGTAGCACCTTCACGCTGAGTGGGCCAGGCGGTGCGGTTGCCGTGAGCATAAGCTATAACGCTAGCACCAACACTGCCACCTTGGTGCCGAGCGCAGCGCTGGCTGCTGGCACAACTTACACTGCGAATCTGCTCATGGGCATTGCTGATACGGCGGGGAATGCGCTTGTGCCGGTGAGCTGGAGCTTCACGACGGCGAGCGCACCCAGCGGCGGTACGACACTGACCTTCGCGCCCGTGGCCGATACCTATGTGAGCCAGGCCAGCCCTACCACCAGCTACGGCACTGGCTCGTCGTTCTCGATTGTCGATGGCGCAACCACCGCCAAGCAGGCATTCCTGCGCTTTACCGTGAGCGGCCTGCCAACCGGCGCGGCCATCCAGTCGGTGAAGCTGCGCCTGTATGTGACGAACGATTCAACCAGTGGCGGCATCGTCAAGCAGGTATCGGACACCAGCTGGCCCGAAGTGCTGACCTGGAATACCAGACCGGCAATTGATGGCCCGACGGTGGCGACCCTGGGCGCGGCAGCAGTCAATGCCACCATGGAAATCGACCTGTCGAGCGTGATCGTGGGCAATGGAACGTATAGCTTTGCAATTGCGCTACCTGCAGGTAACACCAATACGCTGGGCTATGCCTCGCGCGAGGCAAGTACGGTCAGCACGCGCCCGCAGCTCGTCATTACCACGAACTAAAACCAAATCTTATTTTCGACTTTCTTTTTCTGATGAATGCTTCACTTGCTTGATGCTGCCGTAGGCTCGTCCATAGCAAGCGAACGTTCTAAATATAAGAATGCCGTGTTCGTACAACGAGCACGGCACTCTTGTTTTGTCTATGCCTTTTGCGCCATTGCCCAACCTCTGCTACCATACATCACCGCATCGCGATGATGCCGTGAGGAACCTGTAATGCCCGCAACACCGGCAACGAGTAATCGCCCGTATGTGTATGTCACGCGTCGCCTGCCGCAGCCCGCGCTTGAGTTACTCGCGCGCCACGTTCAGCTCACGCTCTGGCCCGGTGAGCAGCCTCCGCCGCGCGCTGTGCTGCTGAAAGAAGCCCCGGCGCTGAATGGCCTGTTGACGCTGCCTGCCGACCGGGTTGACGCTGCGCTGTTGGATGCCGCGCCAGCGCTGCGGGTGGTGAGCAACTGTGCGCCTATGTACGACAACATTGATATTGCAGCGGCGACCGCGCATGGCGTGCTGGTGACGAATACGCCCGATATTGCCACCAATACCTGCGCCGATTTCACGCTTGCACTCATCTTGGCGGCGGCCCGGCGCATGGGCGAAGGCGTGCAGCAGCTGAAAGCCGGGCAGTGGCGCGGCAGCGCTGAGCCATTGCTTGGGCGCGATGTGTATGGAACGACGCTCGGAATTATTGGTATGGGCCAGGTCGGCCAGGCAGTGGCCCGCCGCGCGCATGGCTTTGGCATGCCGATTGTGTATGCCGATGTGCTGCGCATGCCTGCAATTGAACGAGCTACTGGTGCGCGCCAACTACCCTTAGAAGCGCTGCTTGCCAGTAGCGATATTGTGTCGCTGCACTGCCCGCTAACCGATGACACCTACCAACTGATAGATCGCGATGCACTGGCGCTGCTTAAGCCCGACGCCATGCTCATCAACACTGCGCATGGCCAGCTGGTCGATACACGCGCACTGGCCGAGATGTTACGCGCCTGCCCAATGCTGCTTGCCGTGCTCGACAGCACCGATCCTTTCCCGCTACCAGCTAGGCACCTCTTGCTGAGCTTGCCCAACGCGCTACTGACGCCGCAGCTCGCCAGCGCCACCGAGCAAACTCACACGCACATGGCGCTGCTCGCCGCACAAAATCTGCTCGATGCGCTGCACAATACCTGCCCACGCTGCCTGGTAAACACCGAGCTGTGGGGTACGCGTGCGATTGAGGTGGGTGTTGAATAGCGCATATGTTCGGATTTTCTCGCTTTTCCCTGCGATAGCGCTTTTTCCCGCAAAAACATACAAATACAATAAACGAAAATTCGTTTTTGCGACGTTTATACTACATACTGCCATATAGTATTTTGTAGTATTGCTATGCCAGACGACGAAACTGTTCAACAGCAATTGCAGTTGCTGCGTGCATCTCGCGCTACCCTTGGCCATGCTGCTCATCAGTTAGTGCAACAGGGCGGGTATGCGCATGCCGAACGTGGTTTGCTCAATGATATTGTCGAATACTGTGACAATATCCAGCGGATTAAGGCTTGGTTGCGCGAGCGTGGTGTTGTAGTTGACGATGAGGAAAATGACCTTTTGGCGCAGCGCTTGCGAATGACGCCAGGAAGCGATGGGCCACGCGCTGGCGATACACCGCTTGGCACCCGCATTATAATTAGTCGCCTCAACAGCAGTATGAGTGTATTGCGCCAGCTAATGCAGCAAGTGCCAGAAATTCGCGATGCTGCAGTTGCGTTTCGTACCATGTTTCAGGGCGCCTGTGCACAGATTGAAACCTTGCGTGTTAATAAAATACTGCACGATCAGCTGCATCAAATCCAATTTCGCTGCTTCGAGCCAATCGAGCGTGAACTACCCCGTCTTCTTACCACTGGTTTGTTCGATACGAATGTTGAAGAGTACGCTCAAAATCTGGAAGATTGTATCGCTGCGTTACGCGACGCTGTTGCAGACACGTCGTTGTTTAATCCTACGCCGACTTGGATTGACATACTATCTCAGTCACATGCCCAAATGCTGCGCGCATTGCAAGCGGATGATGTAGATATGCTACGGCGCGCAATTGATTCGATTCGGCGCGTGCTGAATATACATCCCTCTCGTATCAATGTACAGCTTACCAATGCGGTACAAACGATGCGCCTTCCAGCCATAGTGAGCACTATGGCCAATATTCACACTATATGTGAATCGTTGAATATCGATGCTGCTCTACTTGAACGCATTACGGCCGGGCTTAGGGCTTTGCGTGACCTGAATGAACAGCTCAGTAGCTTAAGCTTTGCACATACTCAATGGCAGGATATTGATAATCTTCTGCGTTTGCTCAATGACTCAGGGGAAGAGATCATAGATTTATGGAATGAGCTAAAAACTCAGGCGAGTCGCCTGTACGCAACTACCAGCGAGGATTGGGCAAACGATCTGCAAGAGAATGCCGCAAGGCTTGAACAGGCTATGCAACATAATGATGTACAGAAGATAGTACAGCATTTTCGTCAATATCGTAGCCGCGCAATGCGGCGCTTTTATCAGGTCGATACACAGCTACAAAAGCTTTGTAATAAGCTTGATCGTGTTGATGGCCCGTTTGCCTTCGTTATAGGGGTGCTTGAGTGAGCAGTTCAACAGCTATGTCGCTGGATGTTGAGCAACATGATGATCCCTATTCGTCAGCGTCGGAGCTACGGGTTGCGCATAGCGATTTGCTGCGGCGTGAGCGCGCCGCGCGCAACGCTGCCGATTTTCGCGCCGAAGTGGTCACATTCATTCGGCGTGGCCGTGAAACTGGTAAGTTTCTCGATGATGATGATGAGCGTCGTGCTTGCCAGGGGATGCTCGATTATTGGACGACAGTGCTGTATCGTAGCCCCGACGATGAGCCGATTGACTCGACGCTTGAACTGTTCGATCCTGCACTTGCTCCCCTACTACCCGATGATCCAAGCCCATATGTTGGCCTGAAAGCATTTGATGAGCAGCATCACCAAAGCTTTTTTGGTAGGCGCGATCATGTTAGAGATTTGGTGCAGGTGCTCCGAAAAGAGCGTTTCGCTGCAGTGGTTGGGCCTTCGGGTAGTGGGAAATCATCGCTGGTGTTGAGTGGTTTAATGCCAGCCTTACGCGCTGGAGCCGTGGTTCATAGCCAGAATTGGCATTTCTTTCCGCCAATGGTGCCGGGGTCGGCACCGCTAGCGAGCCTCGCGCGGGCTTTGCGGCCAGCCAGGGCCACCCCTGCCGATTGGGAAACGCGCCTCATTCAGGGCATGCTTGCCGATGCACTATTCCTAACGAAAGTGGTGGGTGCGCTGACGCGCCAGCCCGCGCTCATTATTGTCGACCAGTTTGAGGAATTATTTACCCTTGGCGCGCGCCAGCCTGAAATGGATGCTTTTGCCGCAAACTTGCTGGCATTGGTGCGTAGCTCTGGCTTGCGTCATACTGTTGTTATTACCATGCGCAGCGATTTTGAAGCGAAAATGGCACTGCTGCCAGATCTTAAACCTTTGTTTGATCATGCACAGGTACGGGTGACGCCAATGGGCGCGCCCGAGCTGCGCGAGGCGATTGAAGAACCAGCTCGCCAGGTTGGGCTAAAGATCGAGCCGCGTGTGGTGAATGCGCTGATCAATGATATTCTGGGCTATGATGCGGCGCTGCCATTACTACAATTTACTCTGCTACGCCTGTGGGAATTGCGCGATCATAACCGCGTAACCTGGGACATTTACCAACAAACTGGTGGTGGCAAAGAAGCACTTGAACGAAGTGCCGAGGCATTCTATAAAGAGTTGCCCGCCGAACTGCAACAGACGATGCGCCGAATACTGTTGCGCATGGTGCGCCCGCGCGCTGGCCTGGAATTTACGAGTAAGCGTATTCGGCGCGCTGAGCTTTATCCGGGTGGCGAAGCCGATTACCGTATCGACGAGGTGGTTGCGAAGATGCTCAAGGCGCGCCTGCTACGCCAGACCGATGCAGGCACCGCCGATGAGCAGCTTGAGGTTGCACATGAGGCGTTAGTGCGTAACTGGCGGCGGCTGGTCGATTGGCTTGAAGCTGAGCGTGAGCAATTACGTGAGCAGCAACGCCTGGCCGCTGCTGCTGAGAGCTGGAAGACATTAGGTGAAGACCCAAATGCGTTATTGCGTGGCGTGGTGCTTGATGAGGCACTGCGCTTGCCGACCGAGGAATTAGGCCAGCGTGAGCGTGAGTTCTTGCGTGCTAGCCTACGCGCGCGCGTAGCAGCCGAACAAGCAGCAGAAGAAGCGCGGCGGCGTGAATTAGCCCAGGTACGGGCATTGGCCGCCGCTGAGCAGCAGCGCGCCATTCAGGCCCAGGCACTTGCCGAAACGGAACACGCCCGCGCCCAGGAGCAGCTACGCCGCACCGAAGCCGAAACCGCGCGTGCGAGTGAAGCCGAGCGTCGCCAGGCTGAAGAGCGCGCCCGCGCTGAGACCGAGCGTTTGCGCGCAACCGATAAAGAACGTTCTGCGCGGCGGCTCAGAAGCGCGGCATTGATATTAGCAGTTGTGCTTGGAGTGGCCGTTATCGCTGGTATTTATGCCTATATGAACTACCTGGAAGCAGCGCGCCAGCGTGTGGTGGCTGAGGCAGCGCAGGCCACAAGTGATGTTGATGCGACCAAGGCGAGTATCGCGCGATCTGATGCGATTAGTGCCCAACAAACAGCCATAGGGAATGCAAACAGAGCAGCAATTGCTGAAGGAAAGGCTAAAACTTCGGCAGCAATCGAACAGTTGGCACGAAAGACGGCAGAGGCCGCCGCTACGATTGCTGTGGCTGCGCAGGCGAAGGCTCAATCGCAAGCTAATACAAACGCAGCTGAAGTAATCGTGCGCCAAACGGCTGAAGCGCAGGCGCGCGATGCCGAAGCGCAGGCGCTCGCAGCGAAAAATGTGGCCGAACAGCAAGCCCAGGCACTGAGTACTGCACAGGCCGAAGCCGAGGCGGCTAGACAAACCGCCCAGGCGCTGCAGGCTGCAGCTGAAGATAATCGCGATCGGGCGAATGCATTTGCGCTACGCGATAAGGCACTGCTCGAAAGTGACCGTGCCCGCCGGTTGCAGCTGATGGTCTCCGCATTACAGTTTAGCTCGGATATATCGATCTTGCAGGACTATCACACTGCACTCCAGCTCAATCACCTGCCTGTTCGCATAAACAGTAGTGATGTTGTGCTAGCCTGGAGTCCGGATGGTTCACAAATTGCCGTTGCCAGTGGCAGCGAGCTTGAGCTATGGAATGCGCCGCAAGCTGCAGCAGGGTTTCGCAATCAGCAAATGTTTGTGAAGCAAGACAGTATTGTAACCAGTATCGCCTGGAGCCCAGATGGAAAAAGTATTGTCCTGGGGCGAGAAAATGGCAATGTTGAGCTATGGGATGCCGCCAGTCAGCAGCGCAGAGGCACATTCAGTGGGCATACTGGCAGTATCACCGGCTTGGCCTGGCGACCCGACAGTAGCCAGGTTGTAACATCAAGCGATGATGGGACGTTCCGGATCTGGAATATTGCTAGCCGCACTGCGAATGTCATTATTGCTAAATCGAACGAAAGGGTAGCATGGGCTTCCTGGCGGGCCGATGGCAGCCAGATCGTTTCAAGCGCCGGCAATACAATCTACATTCGCGACGCTAACACCGGCGTAATGGTAAAAGAGCTAAATGGGCATCAACGTTTTATTCATACGGTTGCCTGGAGTCCAGATGGGCGGCAGCTGCTCAGCGCCAGCGAAGACGGTACGGCGCGTATTTGGGAGGTCGCGAGCGGAGTAACCACCCAGCGGATTCAGGTAGGTAGCGCAGTAAATAGCGCGTTTTGGAGTCCGGACGGGCAGCGGATTGCTACCGCCAGTGATGATGCAACGGTGCGTATCTGGGCAGCCGGAAATGCTTCGGCATTGATATGGGTATTGCCCACCGGGGATAATGTGCCGCTAAGCACCGCGCTATGGAATCCCGATGGCTGGCGCTTAGCCGTGTCGGCGCTCAACGGCACAGTGCGCGAGTTCTGGCCCCCGAACAGTACAATTACCACCGACCAGCTATTGGGCTTGGGTCAGCAATTACTTTCGGAGAAGGGCGTGCCAACACTAGCGCCAGCTGCTGTGGATAAAGTGCTCGAAAAGGCACCAACTGCTGTCCCTGCCGCCACAATTACGCTTACACCATCGGCCACACCAACGCGCACGGCCACGCCAACGGCTACATCTGAATTGCCCTGAGATGGTACAGGCTGCTAGCGCATCATTTGCTCACTCAGGCGAGCTATGCTAGTCTAACGCGGCACATCATGAAACATAAAGGATCGCCGCGTTATGACCGACCAAATCCTCACGATTACCACAACTGCCGGGAGCTACCCGATTCTGGTTGGCTCCGGACTGTTGCGCGAGCTGCCTGCCCAGCTTGCCGCGTTAGGGCTGCGCGGCCGCCTGTGGCTGATCAGCGATAGCGCGGTGTTCCCGCACTATGGCCCCCAGATCGAGGGCAATTTGCGCGACCAGGGCTACACCGTGAGCAGCCATGTCGTGCCGTCGGGCGAGGCGAGTAAGGAGCTGGCGACGGTGGCGGGCTGCTACGACTGGATGATCGCTGGGAATGTTGAGCGGCGCGACGCAGTGCTGGCGCTGGGCGGCGGCGTGGTGGGCGATCTCGCGGGCTTTGTGGCGGCCACGGTGCTGCGCGGCATTGCCTTTGTGCAATTGCCAACGACTCTGCTGGCAATGGTCGATAGCGCGCTGGGCGGCAAGACTGGCGTGAACCATCCGCTGGGCAAAAACCTGATCGGCGCGTTTCACCAGCCGCGCCTGGTGCTGAGCGACACCGACAC
>JAFEAS010000001.1:11160-24454 GCA_018266315.1 Chloroflexi bacterium SZAS-1
GTGATTCGTGATGCCGGGCTATTCGCGCTGCTTGAGCGCTACGCAGCTGAACAATCGGTGCTCGACGCTACAGCTGCGGTATTGCCCGCGCTTATTCGCCGTGCCGCCAAGGTGAAGGTTGATGTTGTGAATGCCGACGAGCGCGAAACGGGCGAGCGCATGCTGCTAAACTACGGTCACACATTGGGGCATGCAGTTGAGGCGGCAGGCGGCTATGGCGCGCTGCTGCATGGCGAGGCGGTGGCAATTGGGATGGACTTGGCCGGGCAGATTGCCACGCACCTGGGGATGTGGGCCGAGGCCGATGTGCTACGCCAACGCCAGCTGTTGCACGCCTATGGACTGCCCACAGCCCTACCCGAGCAGCTGGATCCCGAAGATTTGCTTGAGCGCACGCTGCGCGATAAGAAGGTGCGTGCCGGGCGCGTGCGCTGGATTCTCCCAACCGCAATCGGCCACGCGCTCGTGCGCGACGATGTGCCCGAGGCGCTGGTTCACGGTGTGCTAACCCAGCACGCTGATCATACCCAATAGTTTGGTGGCGCGCTGGTAAAATCGCTGAAAGCTTGTATCTGAGCCTAACGGCTACTAGGTGCTAGCCAACTGTACGTATTCCCATAGGGACTATGGTACGGCTTGAAAGGCCAGAATCGGCGTGCTACACTGGCTGCAATAAATTAATAAATTTTAATCACTATCCTTCGCAAGGAGCGGACATGCAGCCTTCTTCTCTCCCGCCCGATTCACTTGCTAGTATTGAAAAGCACATGGTGGATGTTGAACACCTGCTTGAGCGGCATTCAATTGAGCTTGCCCAGCTGCGCGACGAGCTAAACGATCTCAAACGCAGCAGCGAATGGTATTCCATCCAGTTTAGCGAGATGCTGCGTATTCTCGCCCGCGATATGCGTGAGCTGCGAGCCACGTTGATCTGCTCGGTGGTGAGCGATGGTCCGATTAGCACGCATGCGATGCAGGCGCTGCTCCGCGAAACTGCCGACGATGCGCGCGAACTTGAATCGCCCTTCCAGCGGGTGCGGCTGCGCGGGAATTAAGCCCACTAACGTCTATATTTTCGCTCCCTAGAGCCGCGTTTCCTTCATAAGAGGCGCGGCTGCGTTTTGCTTCTAGGTGCACTATTGCTCGGGCGCTTATCTACTGCTGCGAATATTAAATACAGTGCATCGCGTGTTTGGATGATTGAGGTTCGGGGGCGAGTTTGCCGCCCCTGAATTTTCTTGTGCCATGCTGGGCGTAGCCCGGCATGGCACAAGAAAAACCAAAGAATCAAACGGACTGTTCGATTGATCTAATATTACTTCCCTGTCAGTAAGCACTTATTGGTTGCATTACTCCATTCACGCTGAAGGTAATAGTGCCCGGTGCCAAGTACTTGATTGTATTTATGGCCGGTCGAGCCCCCAAGTGCTGTACCAAATGTCCAGGCGCATTTATCGCCATTTTCGTACCCACTTGCGTCATACCAGGCATCGCCATTATAGTCGGTGATGGCCTCAGCGTGCTCATGGCTGGTTACGTTAATGGTTGCGTCAGCATCGTCATTATTTGGGCGCTGGCCGGTATCGCAGCCACTTGAAACGGTTGTGGCATAGGGCTGGTTAGCATAAATTGTGAGGTTTGCGCCAGTACCGAAATCGCTGTGATAGGCACAAAACTGCGAAAATGCACAGTTAGCGTTATCGTAGCAGCTGCCTACATTCTTGGCGGTGAACATGAAGAACATGTTGGTTGCGCCGCGCGGCCAGCCTTTCAGCGCTACAACCCGGTCAATTTCGGCTTGCAGTTGTGCATCGCTGAGGCATATTGTGGTTTGGCTAACGCTATCGGTGCAGCCGCTGCTTGGGAACGGGTTTGTATCGAGGTACGCACCGCCAAACGATGAGCTATGGAGAATATTGCCTTTGGTGTTGTCGTAGTATTGGGTCGTACTGTAATACACGTTGCTGGTGCTGCCGCTGGATGCAGCTACATCCTGGAAGAACTTATTGATTGTACTCTGGTAATTGGTGCTCACGCTGAAACCGCTCGGCACCCAATAAATAGCAAAGGTTTTATTGGTGTGCATCACCGGCCCACCGTGGTAGGTAAGCTTGCCCGAGCCAGCAAAGGGTAGTGCCGCCTGGTTCTGGCCCTTTGCCTTTACGATGCCACGAATTGGGCCGTGGCCGTTGGGGGTACCAACCACACTAGATGCAGCCAGTGCTGGCAAGCTATATACAAGCATTAATAATCCAATAAAGAGGCCGATGGCGAATCGTCGCATGCTGCTGCTCCTTAAATACGAATATGGGGAAGCGGTTTTCATAGGCTAGAGTTGGAAAGTTGGCGGTTTAGCACCTCCTCGTAGGCATCACAAAACAGCCGTTGCATTGTTGCAATGCGGTATGAGTAGCAAGCTTTGAGTTTGAGTTTTTCTTTGGTTAATAAATGGTAAAAGCGATACGGATTGTATCATCGTGAACTCGTCTTGTCTAGAGAATTTAGAATTCTCTTAGCTTTGATAGTATCGCTATTAAGGTTGCCGGGATGCCGGAAGGGTGCCTGATATTGGCGGTGAAAGGATCTCAACCCAGCCCAAGAGATTGCCGGGGCTGAACTTTGACGTATACTGAGCACAATGTGTACCTATGAAGGTGATCTATGCGCCGAGTTACTCGCCTTACGCTAGGAACTGTTCTGCTCGCCCTGCTAAGCGCCTGCGCTGCAACACCCCCGCCCGCGCCAACTGCCGTGCCGCCTACAGTTGCCCTGGCGATTGGGAGCGCACCCACTGCCGCGCCGCCGCCGACTGCTGCCCCAGCTACCGCCGCCGCGCCGGGCCAGCCGCCTGCTGCCGATATGTGGATGCCAGGGAATAAGCTTGGCGTGGGCACCGCCTTCACCTATGAGGCCCCGCCCGGCGCGGCCAATCCCTCGCGCGTATGGTTTGGCCTCACCAATGGCGCGATCACCGAGGTGATGTACCCCGATGTGTCGCAGGCCAACGTCAAATCGCTGGGCGTGCTGGTGAGTGACGGCAAAAGCATGCTGTCCGACGAAATGACCGACGCGAACTACACGGTGCAGCGGCTCTCAGGCGCGGCCTCGGCCTTCCGCATTACGTCTACCGACACTGCGGGGCGCTGGGTGGTGGTGAAAGAGGTCGTAACCGACCCGCAGGCGAACACGGTGTTATTTACCGTCACATTCCAGGCGCTGAAGGGCCGTGCCGAAGATTACCACCTGTATCTGCAATATACGCCACGCCTGGCTCAGAGCGGTGCAGGTGACCTGAGCAGTGTGACGGATGGCATCGCCGAGGCGTGGGACGAGCAAGCAGGTATATTTTCCTCACTGCAAAGCAGCCCGCCGCCCGCGCTCATTACAACCGGCTACACCGGCCAGAGTGACATCAAAGCCGACCTGGCCGATTTCAAGGTTGATGCGACCTATAACGCCACGACGATCCCCGGCCGCCTCACCATCGGCATGGAATTGCCAACCAGCGGCACAACCACGGTGGCATTGGGCTTTGGCGCCAGCCGTGATGAAGCGAAAGCCGCCGCCGCGGGCAGCCTGGCGCTTGGGTTTGCGGCGGTGGCGCACGCCTACATTGCGGGCTGGGCCAGCTACCTCGATGGCTTGCCCTCACCATACCCGAGCCTGCCGCTGTATTCCGAAAGCCTGGCGGTGCTCAAAACACTGGAAGATAAAACGAACTATGGCGCATTTGTGGCGTCGGCGGCGGTGCCGTGGGGCCAGTACGTGCCCGACACCGACGCGCGCGGCGGGCGCGGCTACCGCTATGTTTGGACGCGCGATCTCTACCACATCGCCAATGCGCTGCGCCTGGCAGGCGACGAACGTTCGGCCCGCAATGTGCTGGCGTTTATGGACGAGCGGCTGCAGCTACCTGATGGCAGCTTCCCACAAACCGCCTTCCCTGATGGTACGCCCAACACGCGCGGCGTGCAGCTCGACCAGACCGCGCTGCCGATTGTGCTGGCCTGGCAGCTGAAGGCGACCGACCGCTATGCCAGCCTGGTACAGCCCGCCGCCGAATTTCTGCTGCGCACCGGCCCGAGCACACCCCAGGATCGTTGGGAAGAAGCCAGCGGCTACTCGCCTGCTACGCTTGCCGCCGAGATCGCGGCGCTGGTGTGTGCCGCCGACCTGGCGCGCCAGGCGGGCGATGCCGCCGCCGCCACGCGCTACCTGCGCACCGCCGACGAATGGAACGCCAACATCGAGCGCTGGACGCTGACGACCAACGGGCCGCTCGGCGGCAGCTACTACCTGCACATCAGCAATGGCGACCCGAACAGCGCGGCGCAGCTGGAAATTGCCCATGGTGGCGCCACCTACGATCAGCGCGCGATTGTCGATCTGAGCTTTCTTGAGCTGGTGCGGCTGGGCGTGCGCGCAGCAAAAGACCCGAATGTTCTGGCGACGCTGGCAATTGCCGAGAAAGACCTCAAAGCGGGCACGCCTAAGGGCGAGTTCTACCGCCGCTACATCCACGACGGCTACGGCGAAAGCCAGCCTGGCCGCGCCCCCGACGGTCATGGCAACCTCTGGCCGCTGCTGGTGGGTGAAAACAGTATCTACCAGATTGCCCAGACCGGCTCAGAGCACCCCGCTAGCTGGTACCTGCCCACCATCTCCGGCGCGGCCAATCAGGGCGGCATGATCCCCGAGCAAGTCTTCGCCGATGGCACCGGCACCGGCTCGGCCACACCGCTGGCCTGGGCGCATGCCGAGTACGTGGTGTTTGCCCTGGCCGTGAAGCTTGAGCGTGTGCCCGATACGCCTTCGGTTGTGGCCGAACGCTACGCCCAACAGTGATGCGCCAGGCTGCCGGAACCAAATCTGGCTTCCGAGCGTCTTGCGTATATGAGTACAAAGAAACGCATGATTATGCCATTATGGCTACGGCACATGCCCCGCCGAGCGGTAGGCGGCTGTGCCCTCGCGCTGGTGCTGGCCGCCTGCGGCACGGCTGAGCCGGTTATGGTGCCAAGCGTAATGCCAGCCGCCGCAACCGGCGCGCCTGCCATAAGCGTCGCCACGCTTGAGCCAACGCTGGCACCTTCGCCGAGTGTGCTCGTAGCGACTGAACCTGAGGTCACGACGATGCCGCCCGATGCCATTACCATCATTGTCACTGCAACACCTGGCCCGCCGCCAACCCCCGCGGCCGCACCGCAGCACGCTACCGATATGCCTGCAAAACCCGCCGCGACGGTGCGCACCGATCTGCCTACGCCGGGGCTTGCGCACCCCAAGCCACCAGCCGCAGCCGTAACGCCCAGCGGGCAGTGGCAACCATACCAGAGCCAGGCATACGGCTTTGCTGCCAGCTACCCTGTCGGCTGGGCCGTAACCGAGGGCAGTACAGGTGTCACATTTTCCGCGCCCAATAACGACGCGCAAATTATGGTGAGCACGCGCAGCTTCACGCCCGAACCCGATCAGCCCGCCGAGCTGCCAGTGAATGCTAGCTGCCAAACCGTGCTGGTGGGCGGTGCAGCGGCCACGCGCTGCGGCGATACCGTCACGCTTACGCGCCCGCCCGCGCCCGATGGCACCACCACCGTCGTCACGATCACTGCCGCCAATGTTGAGCCAACCACCTTCGACGGGTTTTTGCAGCAGTTTGCGCTCAGCTAGGGTATATCGACCAGAATATACAACCATGCGCAGGAACCTATTTGCCCCGCACGAACCCGCGTGCTACAATATCGGCACAACGCCAGCAGCGGCCAGCGACGATCCGCTTTCACACGCGAAAAAGCGCGCTCCGGCCGTGGGTCGGGGCGTTTGTATATACCGTATTGAAGGAGTCGAACCATCGAAGAACAGACCATTCTCACCACCGCCGACGGCAAAAAGTTGCACTCTACCGCCGTGCCGCGCGAGCGGGCCTTCCTGGTAGGGGCCGAGCTAACCGGCGGTCGTAGCCCCTGGAGCGCCGAAGATTCGCTGCAAGAGCTGGCGTTGCTGGCCGATACCGCTGGCCTGGATGTAGTGGGCAGCGCCTACCAACGCCTCAAGCAGCAATTCTCCAAGCATTTTATTGGCCCCGGTAAAGTTGAAGAGATCGCCGCGCTGCGCGACGAGCTGAAATATGACCTCGTGATCTTCGACGACGAGCTGACGCCAGGTCAGACGCGTAATCTCGAAGATACACTTAAAGTGCAGGTGCTAGATCGCACCGGCCTGATTCTCGATATTTTCGCCACCCACGCGCACACCCACGAGGGTCGCATTCAGGTGGAGCTGGCGCAGTACAAATATTTACTGCCCCGGCTGCGCCGCCAATGGCTGCACCTCGAACGCCAGGCCGGTGGCGGCGGCGCTTCAGCGGGCGGCGTGGTAGGCTTGCGCGGGCCAGGCGAAACCCAGCTTGAGCTTGACCGGCGCATGATTGGGCATCGTATCGCCCTGCTCGAACGCCAGATTGAAGAGGTACACCGCCACCGCGAGCAATATCGCGAGCGCCGCCGTAAGAATGGTGTGCCGATTGTGGCGCTGGTCGGCTATACCAACGCCGGTAAGTCGACGCTGCTCAACGCGCTCTCGGGCGCGAATGTGCGGGCCGAGGATCGGCTCTTCGCCACGCTCGATCCAACCACGCGCCAGATCGATCTGCCCGGCGGCCAGCAGGTGCTACTCACCGACACGGTGGGCTTCATCCAGAAACTGCCGACGCAGCTGGTTGCCGCCTTTCGCGCAACGCTCGAAGAAATTCGCGAGGCCGATCTGCTGCTGCATGTCCTCGATATTACGCATAAGAACGCTGCCCAGCAAACCGATACCGTGCTTGAGACGCTGAAAGAATTGCGTGCCGCCGAGCGCCCAATTATCACAGTGCTCAATAAAGTCGATTTGATGGAAGGTGTGGATGAGCGCGAGGTAGGCCGCCTGGCCGGCGAGCTGGGCTTGCCCGACGACTACGTGGCGGTGTCGGCGCAGCGCGGCTGGGGGCTAGCCACGCTCTTGCAGCAGATTGAAGACACGCTCGGCCAGCGCATGGCTACGCTCGAGGCGTTTATTCCCTATAAGCGCAACGACCTGGTGGCGCTGTGGCATCAGCGCGGCGTGATTGACACTGAGCAGTACGAAGCCGAGGGTACGCGCATCAGCGGGCGCATACCTGCAACGATTGCCATGCAGCTTGCACCATTTCGCGTCGAACAGCCGGTGTAGGCGTTTGAAATAGCACACGTGAGACACCCGGTCACCAAGATTTGAGCATGCTTCGTCTTGGTGACCGGGTGTTTTTGTATACCTTGGCGCATGCGTCGAGCACCCGCGATTCTTCCCGTATAATCCAGCAATGTCGAAGCAACAACAACCTGCGCTGCTGCCCCAGCCGCCCGCTGTGATGCGCCGCAACTACCGCCTGGGCGTGCTGAATGGTGTGCTGTTCACGCTGGGCGAATCGATGCTGAGCGCGAATCTGGTGCTGGCGCTGCTGGTTCGCCAGCTGGGCGGCTCGCTGGCGCTGGTTGGGCTGCTGCCCGCGCTACAGAGCGGTGGCTATTTGCTGCCGCAGATGCTGGTTGGCGGGCGTATTCAGGGGATGCGCGCCAAGCTGCCGCTCTACCGCCGCGCCGCGCTGGCGCGCGTGATTGCCTACCTGGTGCTGCTGGCTGCAATCTTTGGTGCCAACCACTTCTCGTCCCCGGTGAGCCTGTGGCTGATCATCATCAGTTTCAGCATTTTCAATTTTGGCGGCGGTACCAGCACGCTCGCCTTTCAGGATGTGGTGGCCAAAGTCATTCCGCCCTGGCGGCGCGGCAGCTTCTTCGGCACGCGCCAGCTGTTTGGTGGGCTGCTGTCGTTCCTGATCGTCGGGCCGCTGGTGCGCTGGCTGCTTAACGACGATAGCCCGCTCGCGTTTCCGCAGAACTATGGCGCGCTTGGCACGCTTGGGCTGGTCTGCATTGGCGGCGGCCTACTGGCCTTTGCGCTGATCAGCGAGCCGGTGCAGGCCCAGCCGGGTGTGCGGCTGCGGGTGATCGATGGGCTGCGCCGCGCGCCGGTGATTTTGCGCACAAATGCCAACTATCGCTGGTTTATCATTTCGCGCATGCTCACGCGCGTGGGCCAAATCGCTGAGCCGTTTTATATGATCTATGCTACTGAGGTGCTGCGTCTGCCAGCCAGCGCCGCCGGATTATACCTGGCGCTGCGGGCGATCACCGGCGCGCTTTCCAACCTACTGTGGGGGCGTGTGAGCGACGCCGGGAACAATCGGCGATTGGTGCTTATCAGCGGCGTGCTGATTGTGCTGCTGCCGGTGCTGGTGCTGGCCGGGCCTGCGCTGGTGCTGGGCTTGGGCTTAGGCAGCGGGGGCATGCTGCTGGCGATTGGGCTGGTGTTTCTGGTGAGCGGCGCGGCGAACGATGGCAGTAACCTGGCTGCCAGCACGTATTTGCTCGAAATTGCGCCCGACGATGAGCGCCCAACCTATATGGGGCTGGCGAATACGCTGCTAGGGCTGGCGATGTTCGTGCCGGTGCTGGGCGGCTGGCTGGTTGATCTGGTCGGGTACCGTGGCATTTTTGCGCTCGGGCTGGTGTTTGCCCTGCTGGGCTTAGCCGCCTCGGCGCAGCTGGGCCGCGCGGCGCGCCCTGCGCCCGAGCAGCAGCAAGCGGCTTTGGGCAGCTAGGCAATCGTGGTTCGCTGCTTGCGAAAGCCGACAACTATTTCCCACTGCCTGAGACCTCGGCGGTGTCGCGCGTCAGGCGGTGTGCTAGCAGAATCGGGATAAATGTCGCGGCGATCACAAACACCGCCACTACAGTGGTAAAATCTGCCCATCGGCGGCGCAGCAATACATCCTTTGGCATTGGCTGCGCGTATCGCTCTGCGAGGCCGTCGAAGGAGAGAACAGAACTATGAGCCAGCTGGCAGCATTTCAGAACGAACGCTTTATGAATCTCGAAACATTTCGGAAGAGCGGCGCGGGCGTGAGCACCCCGGTGGGCTTCGTCATCGATGGCGCGAGCCTGATTGTGCGCACCGTTGCCAACAGCGGCAAAGTGAAGCGCATTCGCGCCAACCCGCGCGTGCGGATTGCCCCCAGCACCGGGCGCGGCGATGTGACCGGCGCGTGGGTCGATGCCACTGCCACCGTACTGAGCAAAGCCGAGTCGGATCGGCTGCGTGGCGCGATTGTGGCAAAGTATGGGCTAGTGTGGCGGGGAATTGAGCTGATGCGCAAGCTGCGCAGCCTCGTAGGCAGCCAGCCCGCCGAGGAGTGGATCGCCGTTCGTATCACGCCCGTGGGGTAATCGGCACTGCTCAACCTGTTGGCTTCTCTTGGTTGTTCGTGCGATGCCTGTCGTAGCCGAGTACCGCACGAGCAACCGTCCAACAAGGTATCTGCCGGATTTGGTATAACAAGTTTCGGGGAAGCTTGCAGCGACGCTACTGGCGGCGTTCCTGCTCGCGGCGCTCGCGGTATTCGCGCGCGGCATCGGCGAACTTCTCACGTTGCGCGCTGGCCTGTGGGTCGCGCAGCGAGAGCAGCAGCAGCGCGATCGCGCCAATGAACAGCCCGACACCCAGCAGGCTTAGCCCAAACTGGAGCACATCCGCAACAATGTTCAGCGCAAACGTGGCATTCAATGCGGCAAATGCTAGCAGCGCCCCGGTGGCAAGCTGAAAGGCGCGCTCACGGCGTGCCCACCCTGCGACGCCACGTGCCTGCATCCAGAGCACAGCGGCCAGCACTAGTGCTACCAATGCGCGCACCCAGTAACTATTCATAGCTCCTCCTTACCCGCCGACATGCACGGCTGGTCGGCGCTCGGGGTTCTCCTCGGCGCGGCGCAAAATCTCACGCGTCGTGGGCGCAATATCGCCTTCGCCGAAGATGACGAAGCGTGCCAGGTGAATGAGCGGGTTCTGCTCGCCCCACTCGAAATACACATGCGGTAAGCGCCCGGTGCGGTCGCGTAGGTAGAGCATAAACGATGCAATCGCGTTCGGTACCGCCGAGCTTTCGGCGCGCAGAATATGGTAGCCGCCCACATCAACGCCGCGTACTTCAAGCACATCGGCGAAATCCGATGCGTCGCAAACCTTCACCTCAAGGAAAACGATCGGGTCACTGGGTGGAATATGCGTGTCGGCGCGCACCTCGCGCTCTTTGGCGCGGTATTCGGCTACGTCGCCGGCATCGAGCTGGTTGGCAATAATCCGAATCGCGCGCGCATCCTTCAGATCGTCAACAAATTGCTCGGCCAGTGGGTCGAGCTCAACGCGCTCGGTGCGCAGCTCGGTCGAGCGCCATATCCGTGAGATGAGCGAGGTGACGATGATCGCCCCAATGAAGAACGAGGCGATTTTAATGCCCTCGGGTCGCTCGATCACATTGACGACGGTGGTGTAGATAAACACCAGCGTGATGATGGCAAAGCCCACGGCCCAGCCGCGTTCGCCGCGCTTCCAGGCCGAAAGTGTCACGGCAACGGCTGCCGACGACATGAGCACCAGCACGCCAGTGGCATATGCGCCGCCCTGAGCATCGACATTTGCCTCAAAGATAATTGTGACAGCAAAGGCAATTGCGGTGAAAACTAGCACCAGCGGTCGCGCGGCAAGTGTCCAATCGGGAGCCATGCCGTAGCGCGGCAGGTAGCGCGGCACAATATTCAGCAGCCCGGCCATGGCCGAGGCACCGGCAAACCACAGAATCGAGATTGTGCTGAGATCATACATGGTGCCGAAGATATCGCCCAGGTAGGTATGTGCCAAGTAGGCCAGCGCGCGGCCATTCGCTTTGCCGCCCGGCAAAAATTCTTCGTGGGGAATGAGCACAGTGGTGGCGAAACTGCTGGCGATCAGGAAGACGCTCATGATCAGGGCCGCAGTAACCAGCAGGGTGCGGGTATTACGGATACGGCCAACCGGGCGTTCCTCGGTATCGCCGGGCGAGCCGCGCACCAGTGGCATCACCGCTACGCCGGTTTCAAAGCCCGAGAGGCCAAGTGCCAGTTTGGGGAAGAGCAGCAGTGCCGCCCCCAGCATCAGCAATGGGCTGCCGTGCTCGGTAAACAGCAGCTGCTGCCAGTTGAGCACTAGCGGTGGGTGCAGAATCACCTGGTAGATTGCGTCGGTTACGACAATAAAATTGAGCAGCAAATACATGCCCACCAGCGCCACGGCAATGCCAATCGCTTCTTTGAAGCCCTTGAGGAATATCGCCGCCAGCAGCGTTACCAGCACCAGCGTTACCCCCACGGGATTATCGTGCAGCAGAGCGGGTGCAAACGGGTTTTCGGCAATGTGCGCGGTGGCATCTGCTGCCGAAAGCGTAATCGTAATAATGAAGTCGGTAGCGACAAACCCGAGCAGAATGAGCACAAACAGCTTGCCCTGCCACCACGACAGCAAATGTTCGAGCATGGCGATCGAGCCTTCGCCGTGCGGGCTTTCGGCGGCCACGCGCCGGTAGATCGGCAGTGCGCCAAACAGCGTGAGCAGCACCAGAATCAGTGTCGCAATTGGTGAAAGTGAACCAGCGGCCAGGGCGGCAATACCGGGCTGGTAGCCCAGCGTTGAAAAGTAATCGACCCCGGTGAGACACATTACCTGCCACCAGGAATGCTGTGGATGCCCTTCCTCCTCATACGGCCCTTCGGTCTCGCGCACCTGGCCCTGCAATAGCCAGCGCATAAAAGCGCTACGCGGGCGTTTGGTCGTGGTCAGATCTGCCATCCAGTGCCTCTCACCATATAGCTATAACTCTACACGCTGCAGGAACAAAAGAAACAGTACTACACTGCCGCAGGCGAAAGCGCGCTTGAGTGAAAACCCTGTCTTCTTCTTGGTGATATTCTGTGCAGCACATAAAACATCACCAAGAAGAATGTGTTTGGGTACGCGATAGCCCTGTGATTAGGTACCAGCTTGCTCCAGGCGCGCCAGCTCTTCGGCAACCACGGCTTCATCCAGCTTTTTGAATAGTGGTGCTGGCTGGCGTAATACCTGGCCTACCGGCAGCGCGCTTGGCTCCCAGCGGCCCGCCCAGGTGGTGTAGTCGCCCGTGAGCACACGGTGGCTGATGCCATTATCCTCGGTATACTCGCGGAACAGCAGTGGGCCAGCGATAAAGCCCTCGTAGCCCAGCAATTCGTGCAGTTTCTGGCTGCTGAACGGCAGGAACGGCGTAAACATGATTTTGAGCGTATCGACGCAGCGCAGCGCCGTATACAGCACCGTGCCCGCGCGCGCGCGGTCGATCTTGATAACCTTCCACGGCTCTTGCTCACTCAGGTACTGGTTTACCTGGCTGGCGAGCTTCATCGTTTCGCCGAGCGCGGCTTTGAAGCGTGCGCCTTCCAGCAGCGCGCCGACGCTTGCCAGCCCTTCATCCACGGTTGCAATCAGCGCTGTGTCGGCATCGGTAAGCGCGCCGGGCTGCGGCACCGCGCCGAAGTTGCGGAAGACGTTGGTAAGTGTGCGGTTCACCAGGTTGCCCCAGGTTGCCACCAGCTCGTCGTTATTCCGCCGCACAAATTCGGCCCAGGTGAAATCGGTATCTTGGGTTTCCGGCCCGCCAATCGTCAGAAAGTAGCGCAGCGGGTCGGCGTCGTAGCGGCTCAGCACGTCGTTGACATAAATAACAATGCCACGGCTGCTGCTGAACTTCTTGCCCTCCATCGTCAGGAATTCGCTGCTGACGACATCGTAGGGCAAATTGAGCGCGGGGCTATCGCCATTGCCGCCAAACACGCCGCCATTGCCATAGCCCATCAGCATACTCGGCCAGATCACGCTATGGAACACGATATTATCTTTGCCCATGAAGTAGTAGTGCCGCGATTGCGGGTTCTGCCACCATTCACGCCAGGCATCCGGCGTGCCGCGATTTTTGGCCCACTCGACGCTGGCCGAAAGGTAGCCAATCACTGCATCGAACCATACATAAATGCGCTTGTCATCGCGCTCGGCATACTCGGGCAGCGGAATCGGCACGCCCCAATCGAGGTCGCGGGTGATCGCGCGTGGGCGCAATTCGCTTAGTAAGTTGAGCGAGAAGCTGCGCACATTCGGCCGCCAGTGGCTTTGCGTATCAATCCATTCGGCCAGGCGCTCGGCAAAGGCCGAAAGATCGAGGAAGAAGTGTTCGGTCTCCTTAAACACCGGTGGCTGCCCATCGACCTTTGAGCGCGGGTTAATCAGGTCAACCGGGTCGAGCTGGTTGCCGCAATTGTCGCACTGGTCGCCGCGCGCCTCGGTGTAGCCGCAGATTGGGCAGGTCCCTTCGACATAGCGG
>JAFEAS010000200.1:0-307 GCA_018266315.1 Chloroflexi bacterium SZAS-1
CGAGTTGGCGGTGAACATGCCGCTACAACTCCCGCAGGTCGGGCAGCTGATCTGTTCAAGCTTAAGCAGCTGCGCGTCGCTGATTTTGCCAGCGGCGTGTTTGCCCACTGCTTCAAACACCGTAATTAAGTCGCTCTTGGTGCCTTGCTCATCCTGCCCGGCCAGCATTGGCCCACCCGAGATAAAAATCGTTGGGATGTTGACGCGCGCCGCGCCCATGAGCATACCAGGGGTAATTTTGTCGCAGTTTGGAATACAGATCATTGCGTCGAAGCAGTGTGATGCGGCCATTGTTTCGACTGAGTCG
>JAFEAS010000200.1:408-9815 GCA_018266315.1 Chloroflexi bacterium SZAS-1
ACGCCGATGGTGTTGAACTCGAACGGAACGCCCCCCGCTGCCCGCACTGCCTCTTTAACCACGCGCCCAAATTCTTGCAGATGGACATGGCCGGGGATAATGTCGACATACGAGTTACAAATGGCGATAAACGGCTTCTCGAAATCGGACTCGTCGCGGATCTGGCCGGTGGCGCGTAGTAGGCTGCGATGGGGTGCTCGCTCGAATCCGCGCTTGATCGTATCGGAACGCATAGCAAAGCTCTCCTATGGGCGCACTCCTCGGCGGCCCAGGCTCGTGACGGCTCGTGGTCTCGCTGACCAGCAGGACTCAGTTGTTCGTAGGGTAGATCAGGTGTTGGTTTGAGCGGCAATGCTCGCGGCCACCTTGCAGCCGAGGGTGCTGCCAACCCTGGCAGCGAGCAAGATTTCGTGTGCGGCTAGCGCGTGCGGCGCGGTGTTCGTACTGGCACTGGCACAGGTACAGGTACGGCCCGTTGCGGCGCTAACAGGTGCTCCAGCAGCTTCTTGAGTTGGTTGATCATAACGGTGATGCTTTCGGCTGGCTGGGCGAACCGTGCCGCACCGCGCGATTCGTCCACAAACGAGTAAGCGAAAGGCCCCTCCGTGTTTGGGAGGGGCCTGGCAGTTGACTTACGCTGCGCTGACTGTGCTTCCTCCCAAACGTTATAAGCCCGTGATAATAATCAGGGCTACTAGTACGAGGCTAAGGAGGAGGCTATAGTTCAGGCGGGTCATATGATCATTCATTTCGTAATCACCGGACTGGTGTGAGTATACTCGACAAACGACAGAGCTGTCAAGTGGAAAATTTGGGCTACGCCCATAGCCCGATTGACAGTGAAAAACTGGCATGGTACACTCACGCGCAGAAAGATATACCCATGGCGCTGGTGGGAACCAGTACGTGCGTAGCCGCAGGCCCAGCGATTCGAGAACGGTGAAAGCTCGATCCGAAAGCCCGTACCGAACCCATTTCCATCGTGGCGGTTTCATGCACCGCCCACGCTGCCACCGAAACGCGAGCATAAGCATAAAACGACTTGCTTTGCTGCTCGCCTGAAGGTTGGCCGGTTGAGTCCTCCGTTATCGGGGCGCGCCCTCGCCATAGCATGGCGGTGGCGGCAGAGTGGGGGTGATTAACCCCAAGCAAGGTGGTACCACGGTTCACGCCGTCCTTGAGCGATAATGCTCAAGGGCGTTTTTTGTTGGTGTGTTATACGAATGCGATAGGAGCATCTATGCGACTTTCAACAGTGTTTGGGCGAACATTGCGCGATGCGCCGACAGAAGCGGAGAACCAGGCGCACCAGCTGGTGTTGCGGGCTGGCCTTGCGCGCGCGCTGCTGGCGGGCGGCTACGCATTGCTGCCGCTAGGGATGCGTGTGGCCCGGCGGATTGAGGCAATTATGCACGAAGAGCTGGCGCGCATCGATGCTCAGGAATTTCGCACGCCAATTGTGCAGGCTGCCGCAACCTGGGAACAGAGCGGGCGCTACGCGGCCTACGGGCCTGCAATGCTCAAGCTGACCGATCGCTCGGAGCGCGCTTTGATCATCGCCCCGACCCACGAAGAGGCAGTTGCCGATTTGGTACGTCGCGAGGTAACGTCTTACCGCCAGATGCCAGCGCTGATCTACCAGATTCATACAAAATACCGCGACGAGCTGCGCGCCAAAGGCGGCATGATGCGCATGCGCGAGTTCACCATGCTCGATGCCTACTCGCTCGATGCCGATGATGCCGGGCTGGATGCTGTGTACGAGCGTGTAGCTGTCGCCTTCGAGCGCATTTTCGCGCGCTGCGGGGTGAGCTATGTTGCCGTTGAGGCTAGCGCGGGCGAGATGGGCGGGCGCGAGCCGCGCGAGTATATGGCACTCTCCGCGAATGGTGAAGATACGCTGGTGATCTGTCCGAACTGCGGGTATGCGGCGAACCTGGAAGTGGCAGCTTCGCGAATATCGGCTGGTGCACAGATAAATGCGTCAAAAGTTGACATAACATTTGAGGCAATGCAAGAGGTACCCACGCCCGATTGCAAGACGATTGCCGACCTGGCAGCATTTATGGGTGTGCCAGAAGCAGCCACTGCCAAGGCAGTGTTTTTCGATACCCCAGAGCGCGGGTTGGTGTTTGCCGTCATTCGTGGCGATCTTGAGGTCAATGAGCTGAAACTACGTGCAGCCGCGAAAGTGTCGGCGCTTAACCCGGCGACGATTGAGCAAATTGCCGCCGTTGGCGCGGAGCCAGGCTATGCCTCGCCAGTAGGGTTAGCGGTCGCAACCGACAGCCAGCCACAGTCAGGTGTATATGTCATTGCCGATCCGTCGGTTGTCGCCGCCGGGCCGCTGGTAGCAGGCGCGAATCACGCAGGCTATCACTTACGCAATGTCGTTTATGGCCGCGACTGGCAAGCGACTACGTTGGCTGATATCGCGACTGTGCGCGCAGGCGACCCGTGTGTGCGCTGCGCAACGCCATTAACCTTCGAGCGCGGCGTGGAAATTGGGCATATTTTCAAGCTTGGTACGCGCTTTAGTGTTGCGCTTGGCGCACAATACCTGGCACAGGATGGCAGCGCCCGCCCGGTGGTGATGGGCTCGTATGGCATTGGCATCGAACGCTTGCTGCAAATAATCATCGAGCAGCACCACGATAATGCAGGGATTGTATGGCCCGCCGCGGTTGCGCCCTTCGATGCGCACCTTGTGCGCCTGGGTAAAGGTGCGGCTGTGCATAGCGCCGCTGACGCGATCTATAACGAATTGACCGCTGCGGGCATACGGGTACTCTACGACGATCGCGATGAGTCAGCTGGGGTGAAGTTCAACGATGCCGACCTGCTGGGTTTGCCAGTACGCCTTTTAGTAAGCGAGCGGCTGCTGGCTACTGACGAAATTGAGTTAAAGCCACGCGGCGGTGAAGCTACGCGGCTGGCGCGCACAGCAGTGCTTGCCGCGCTGCATGCATAGGGCTACTACTCAGCAGTTCCACGCGCGGCCCCGGTGAAAAACAGCGCCAGTAGCTGACTGATGATCTGTTCGTTTACCTGGGTATCGCGCTGAACTTCGCTCGAAAAAAATGGGTACATCATTCCTAGCAGCAGCCAGGTAAGTGTCTGCGGATCCTGGGGGCGTAGCTCGCCACCGGCCATCGCTTGCTCAAGCAGCGCCCGAATCTGCCCAATGAACTGTTGGTAGTAGCTCTGGCTGAACTCTGTGCGTACATCAGGGCTGAGGTGCGCTAGCTCCTGGCCGGCCAGCTGAATCAGCGTCCGTTGCTCACTTGGCTGCGCGAACAGCCCACGTACCAGCGCATCGAGTTGCGCGCGGATGCCGCCGGGTTGTGTCTGGGCCTCGGCGACGGTTTGCGCTATGCGAGCTAACCCATGGCGCAAAATGGCGACGAAGAGATCTTCTTTATCTTTAAAATGATAATACAAGCCAGCTTTCGACACTCCCACCGCTTCGGCGATCTCGCGCATGGAAATGCCGTTGTAGCCAGCGGAGACAAACAGCCGGGTCGATTCGGCCAGAATGCGCTCGCGTAGCGCAATATCGTTCGACATAATCTGCCTTGCTGGGCACGAAACCCACTGTACCGCGCTGCAACGCGCCTTCAATCATGTGCGTAAAGCTAAACACGCGTTATGCGGTGGACGTTTTTCGCCTGTGGCAGAACGGTACTTTTTTTATCATGGTGTTCCGCAGTTGACGCAAACTACCAACCGCGGAACACAAAAAACAGTTTGGTACTTTGCTGCCGCAGGCTCCGTACGCCGACTGCGTAATTCCTAAGGATAGTGCGGATATCCTGAGCTTATGTGTGTGCTGGCTGAACATTCTCGCTCAGTTCGTTGCTGCGGTTGTGCATCTGGGCAAGCTCTGCGGCCCGGTTTTTTAGCCCAAACGCCGCCAGCGTGAGCAATAGCATGATGCCACCAATGCTCAAGAAAGATGCTGTGTAGCCAGCAACACCGCCACCCTGCGAGGCCACCACCGCGCCAGCGGCTGCACCGCCAATCAGCTGCCCAATGCTCGTAAAGATCGTCATAATAGCTTGTGCCGAGGCGCGCTCGCTGGCCGGGGCCTCGTTCAAAATAATGTAGCGCAGTGCTGCACCCAGCAATACCGCCAGGCCAAGGCCAAACAGCACAGTTGAGACATAAAACATTATCATGTTTGTGGCGAACAGGCTTACAAGCAAGGTACCAAGTGTAACCAGTGCGCTACCAAGGATCACCACCACGCGCGAACCGGTGCGATCAAGCATGCGGCCCGATACCGGCGAACCGACGGCCATCGCTAGCACAATCGGCACCAGCATGAAACTGGCATTCGACTCACTGACCCCAAACGCTGCAACTACTAGGCCAGGAATAAAGACAATCGCGGCTTCGGCCAGCCCGGCACCAGCAGCGAGCGCCGCTGTCAGCGCAATCTGCCGCCGCGCAAACAGGCTCGTGCGCAAAATGGGGTCGGCGGCGCGGCCCTCGATACTCCAGAGCACCGGCACTAGCACAATCGCTAGCCCCAGGAACGGCCATACCTGAAGCGAACTCAAGCTCTGAACCACATTCGCCGTGTTGATCTGATTAAGTCCATAGGCCAGCGCTGTAAGCAAAATGCTCAGCACAATCATACCAACCCAATCGAAGGGATGCTGCGTTGCCGGGCGGCTGGTTGGCAATAGGCGTAAACTTAACATAATAACAAGAGCTGCCAGCGGCAGGTTAATGATAAACAGCCATTGCCAGCCGAACATGAGTAATATGCCACCGATGATTGGCCCAATTAAAAAGGCAATGCCAAATACGGCGCCGATCAACCCTAACGCGCTGCCACGCTTTTCAGGCGGGAAGGTGTCGCCGATGACCGCGCTGGCTACGGGGAAGATGCCGCCCGCGCCCAGGCCCTGGATGGCGCGCCCAGCGAGCAGCACGCCAAAGTTTGGTGAAATAGCCACCAACAGCGAGCCGAGCGCGAACAGCGCGACATCAAGCACATAAATCGAGCGCCGCCCGAACATATCGGAGAGTTTGGCCATGAGCGGTGTACCGATCAGGTTGAGCAGCACATAAATTGTAAACACCCACGCTGTTGCGCGATCATCGACGCCAAATGCTGTGCGAATGGCTGGAAGCGCTGGCCCGACAATCGCAATATCGAGCGCGGCCATCAGCACACCAATGAAGAGCAGCCCAAGCACCTGGTTCCGCGCTTTTGTTTCAGTCTGTGTCATAATTTTTTACCTTTTGAAATCGCATTATTACCGACCGGTCGGTAACTTGGCCACATAATATCATCTCGTCTATGGTTTGTCAAATACTATTGAGGGCTTACGCAATTGATGTAGGACTTTCGTTTATTTGTTTGTTTGCCTGCGGCAGCACGGTACTTTTTTTGTTGTTCTTGGTGGTGTTTTGCGCNNGCGCAAAACACCACCAAGAACAACGAAGAATTTGCTTGAGTAAGTGAAAGTCCTATGATGTTTTGCCTGCGGCAGCACGATGAGCACGCGCTGGGGACAAGGTGCAAGGCGGAAGAATGCCCGGTATGGGTTTACCCGTTATTAGCGGGCAGAATAAGCATTATGGGGCGCGAAACACCAGGCAGTAGCTATGATCATAGCCGTAGGCATACTGATCCCAGCCAATTACTACTTCACCTTCAAACACCAACACCTGGGCAACAGCCCGCGCGACATCCCAGGCGAGCATCGTCGTTCCGCCTGGCTCCTTCAGGTTCGATACTTCGAGAACCGCGCGTGCGCCGGGCCGGAGCAGCGGCGCGATGCCAGCGTAGATCGCCGTAAAATCGTGCAGGTATGCGGCATACGCGTCGGGGCGCTGTTCACCACTTAGCACATTTTCTGGCTCGTTGTGCGCCATAAACGGCGGCGAGGTCATGCAGAAGTCAATCGGCGGCAAGCCATATGTAGCGATCTCGCGCGCATCGCCATGTATCAGGCGGGTAGGGTGGCGTAACAAGGTGCGGGCATAGCGCACCCGCCGGAGGTCGGTTTCAACTCCATAGCCAGCGCGATCCATAGCCTCGGCGACGGTGAGGGTTGTGCCATAGCCAGCAAATGGATCGAGCACAATTGCGCCTGGGCGCGTATAGTGGCGCAAGAATACGGCTACCAGCTCTTCGGGGTAGCGTAGTTCTTCACCCTGAAATTCGTCGGATAAACGGGTATGCCGCTGGTGTTTCAGGCGCAGAAAGGTTCGCATAGGCACGTATCCTAGGCAACTTATGCGTGCTTGTCAATTGGTACCATCCACTAATCTCCCCGTAGTCCTATTTCTTTTCTTCGGCGCGCATGCTATAGTCAGTTACAAAGAATATTCTGGTTTTCTGGAGGCATTTGTGACTACATCTTTCCCTTCCTCCACTGCCGATCATGATCGGCCTACCCTCCCTGGCCGGGCGTTTTCGGGCAATCTGTGGCATACGCCGATTGAGTCGTTAGAACAGCGCTCAGTGCCCGCCGCTTCACTACCAGTTATTTACACTCCCCCGCCCATTATTGCAGCCCAAACGGTACCTCCTGAGGCTGCCACCACCGATGTCGCCGAAGTAGTGGTGCGCTTGCTTGGCAGCGGGCGCGACGCCGACGAAGCCTGCCGGGTTGTGTGCCAGCAATATGGATATGAGTGGGAGCAGGCGCGCCAGTTTGTATACACCGTAGCCATGCAGCAGCGCGTGCGGATTGCGCGACGCCAGGCACCTTTTTTACTGCTGCTGGGCTTTGCTACACTCATAGGCGGGTTGGCGCTACTAGCGCTTGGGCTCGTGCGGTTGCGTACATTCGGTATGGCGGTGTATTCACCCTATTATTATCGCAATATGATTATGGCATTGGTTTCGGGCACGCTTATGGTAGCCGGTGCAGGCATTGGTCTGGTACAGGTATTCGACTCAATCCGTAAGTAGCCGCTAGATTGGCATTAGGTAGCATTTTCTCCGGTGCGCTCAGAGCTTGCCGCTCGTGCGTTGCGCCGGAGATGTTGCTTTAATTGGGGTATAAACGCCTTTGCTGGTTCGTTCTCGGCTATAATAGCAGCGCAATTATCAACATGACCCGCCCCAAGGAGTACGCATGCAGTCCCTTCCAACGACATCACCGCCCGCCGCGCCCGCGACGCCTGCGCCGACTGGCTGCCTTAATTACTTGCTATTCGCTCTTGCCGCCGCCTGGGTTGTCCCGATTACGCTTGTGCTGCAGGCGGGCGGTTGGATATATGAGCAAACGCAACTGGCGAATGATGTGCCGGTCGCATTCTGGTTCTGGCCGCTATTGGCGCTGGTACAAGGGTTGCTCGTTGGGGCACCATTACTGGCGCTGGCGCTGCTTGTGCGTGAGAAACGCTTTCAGGCGATCTACCGCACCTGGCTGGCAGCAGTTGCCGTTGGCCTGCTGCTGGCCCTGGTGCGCTGCTTCCCAATCACCTGGACTCAGCCCGCTGCGCTTGCCCAGATCATCCTTACGCCCCTCGCTATTGTGGCGCTGCGCTGGTTTGCGCCTCCTGGGGCTGCGCGCATCCGCCCGACGAGTGTTAGCCTGCTTGGGGCCGCGATTGGCCTGGTAGTATTGTTACCATGGCTGCACTACGGCGCGCTTGGCTCGCCAACCGATACACTGTTGAATGGGATTGCCGCATTACTGCTTGGCGGGTGTGCCGGTGTGCTGCTCGATCGCTGGCTGGCCGCGTCGCTGTTGGCTACGCCACTGGGTGTATGGCAGGATATCGGGTTGGGCGGCATTGCCGCGGGCGTGGCGCTACTGGTGTTAGGAGCAGGGTTTGGTTTTGGCGGTAGCCAGCTGCTATTGATGCTGGTGCTGCTCCCGCTCGGCGGCGCAGCCTTTGCGCTGGCCCGTTGGGCGCGGTTGGCCGGTGCTGGTGGAACACTTGCGATTGCGGCGTTGGTAGCGTTCGCTGCCGCTGGCCCGCTGTTACTGCTCGATCCCGATGAATTCTCGCTATTACTCGGATTTACCGAAATAGGTCTGGCGTTGCGCAGCACCTTGTTTGCACAGGTCATTGGCGCGCTGATTGGGCTGATAGTGCTGGGGTTGAGCGCCGGGTTTCGGGCGAACCCAAGGCGTATTGCAGGCATTGCTGCGCTGGCTGGTGCCGTGGTGCTGGCGGTAGTGCTCTATGCGTTTGGCGGGCAGCCTGGCTTTTATGGCGAGAAGCTTTTTGTGGTAATGCGCGACCAGGCCGATGTTAGCCAGGCGGCGGCAATAAGCGACCGTACCGCCCGGTTGCGCTTTGTCTACAGCACGCTGACAGAACACGCCAACACCTCGCAGGCTGGGTTGCGTGCCGCCCTCGATCGCTTTGGGGTACGCTACCAACCGTATTATCTGGTGAATGCGCTTGAGGTTGATGGTGGGCCACTGGTGCGCGCCTACCTTGCCACTCGCGCCGATGTGGATCGAGTGCTCGACAGCCCGCAGCTGCGGCCGCTCGCCGTGCCTGTGACACCTGAGCAGGGTACAGAGCCGCCGCCCGATGGCCCGCAGTGGAATATTATCGACATCGGCGCCGACCGGGTATGGAATGAGCTGGGTGTTACTGGCGCGGGTATTGTCGTGGGTGAATCCGATAGCGGGGTGCAGGGCGATCACCCGGCACTGCGCGATGGGTATCGCGGGCGCAATGGCGATAATAATTATAACTGGTTCGATCCGTGGTTTCACACCACTGCGCCAACCGATCTGGGTGGGCATGGCACGCATACCACCGGCACCGCAGTTGGCCGTGGTGGCATAGGGGTAGCGCCCGGTGCCGAATGGATCGGGTGCGTCAACCTGGGCCGTAACCTGGGCAACCCGGCCTACTACCTGAATTGTATGCAGTTTATGCTTGCCCCGTTCCCCGAGCAAGGCGACCCGCTACGCGATGGCGACCCGGCGCGCGCCGCGCATGTGCTGAATAACTCGTGGGGCTGCCCACCGATCGAGGGCTGCGATGCCAATGTGCTCAACCCGGCGGTGCGCGCGCTGCGGGCGGCAGGCATTTTTGTGGTTGCAAGCGCGGGCAATTCGGGGCCAGCCTGCGCCAGCGTGAGCGACCCGATTGCAATCTACGATGCGGCCTTTAGTGTGGGCGCGATCGACCGCTCGGGCAACCTGGCCGATTTCAGCAGCCGTGGCCCGGTGACCGTCGATGGCAGCGATCGGATCAAGCCGGATATTGTGGCACCAGGGGTGAATGTTTTGTCGGCGCTTCCAGGCAATAGCTATGGTGAGAATAGCGGAACCTCAATGGCCGGGCCGCATGTGGCTGGGGTTGTTGCACTCTTGTGGTCGGCACAGCCGCGCCTGATTGGCGATATTGATCGCACCGAGCGGATATTAGCCGAAACCGCGCGACCATACGAAGGAACACCTTCGGGCTGT